>JAUWKC010000188.1 GCA_030607345.1 Planctomycetota bacterium
ATGAACGACAGGGCTATTATCATTAAGCCCTGAATCATATCGGTGCGGATAGCCGCGATTATCCCGCCCCAGTAGCTATAGATTATAAACACCGCCGTGGTAACAAGCAGGATGCCGAAGAACCAAATCTCGCTTTCGGCCGTCAGCGCCTTGCCCATGACACCCTGTACGGTGCGGGTTGTAGCAAGCATCACGCCGGCCAGAAAAACAATCATCCCCACCGCCGCGACGATAATGTACAGCACACTGGCTGACCTGCCGAAACGCTCCCGGAAAAAGTCGGCCATCGTCAGGCACCGCATCCGCCGAATTATCGGCGCGATAATCCAGTAGAAGGGCGTCCCGAACAGCCACATCCACGAGACCCATATACCGGAAGCCCCGCTTACAACACCCTGGCTCATTACGCCCGCTACGTTGCCCGGATGCGTGCCGGCGCCGAAGGCGTGCATTACCATCATCGTTACACCAAACCGCCGATTGCCTAACAGGTAGCCCTCCTGGTTGTGAATGCCCCGCTTGCTCCACCAGCCCATCAGGAGCATTCCAACAAAGTATAATACGAGCACAATCCAAATCGCGTAGTGTAACCCAAGAAACTCCATAGCTACTCCTTGATACTCGACTCTCTATACTCGCAAGATGGCAAGCGGTTAATTGCTCATCAGAAAAGTGCCTAAAGTGACACTTACGTGTCATCCTGAGGCGAAGCCGAAGGATCTGGCCAACGAAAAAGAGATTCTTCGCTTCGCTCAGAATGACAGCTTTGCTGTCACTTTAGTTCACTTATTCTACTCACTACTCACCATTCACTACGTATGGGAACTTCGGTCCCTTTTTTTTCAGCCGAGACATATGCACTGTAAATAGTCGAGATGGCATCTGCGGCTAAGTTACTGGTGCTTTCCAACGTATCGCCATAAGCGATGTTTCTGTAGAAGGCCTCCATTTCCTGCGGGTACCCGGTGAACCAGTCCTCATCCGGTGATGGGTTCGACCAGCCTTGTTTTGTGCCGGTCTTTTCCACCACGTATATATCCTCGAAATATGCATCCGCCGGGTTGTAAGTTTTCATCGCCGTGTTCGGGTTGATATTGCAGATAGTCCGGTGGTTGTTCGCTGAGACTTCGAGCCAGTTGTGGATGCCGCCTAAAACAATATCAGAGGCGAAGATGTCCGCGATAGTGCCGTCTTCAAAGACGATGTGCATCAAAGAAAAATCATCGATATCGTGATAGTCGCAGCGGATATGCCCTTTGTCCTCGAAATTTTTCAGTCGGGTAATCGCGTGGGTGCGTGCCGAGACCGATTTCGGTAGAATCGGCTTGCCGTTGCGGGCATTTCCCTCCACCCGTTTTAGATAAAGCGCCGCCGTCAACGGGTGACATCCCTTGCCTATCATAACGCCGCCGCCGGAGAATTTCCAATAGGCGTACGTCACGGCGTGCGAGCCGGAGTGTGCCTCTTCGCCATGAATCCAGAGAATCTGGGCACCGGTCTTGGCGATAATCTCCCGCTCCTTTTGAATCGAGGGTGCATAAACCCAGTTCTCGGCGTAGAGTATCCGTCCCTTGCTTTTCTTTTCTGCATCGAGCATCCGCTCAATGCTGGCAAGGGCGTGGTCGAGTGCATCCTGCTTAGGAAAGCTATCGCCATTAAAGTCCTCTGAGCCATCACCGAAGTAGCCCGTCAGCGGTTTTTCCACGATGGCGAACTTGTCCTGCTCAAGGGCTGCTACCGCAATGGGTTCATGGGCCACCGGCGGAGTGCAGACGTGGATGACATCTACCTTGTCGAGCAGCTCCTCCAGGCTCTTATAAAACCGAATCCCTCGCTTCCTGGCGTATGCCGAGCCTTGCTCGGTGTTGATGTCGAAGACACCTTCGACCTCTAAGTTTGTGCCGTGCACTTTCCTCATACATTCAAAATGAAACTTTGCGGCAAAGCCCGAACCAACGATGCCCGTACAAACAGTCTTCTTGTCCATCCAACGTCTCCTTTCTTGCTACTGATAGTTCGTGAACTGTCTCAGCAGTATTTCCGTTGTCCATTTTGCTGCCCGTGCTACTACTTCCGGGCAGTCGCGATTTATCTTCTTTTTAACGTCCTTACATAATACGCTTCCATATTCCTTTTCAAACTGTTTGTACACCTGCCGAATCAGGGTGTGAGATAACTTGGTGTTTCCAAATTTATTTGCGCCGCAGAGCCAGCCGATGACTATACCTAAACCGGTGAATGCCCCGCAATTTTGTATGCCGGCAGGCGTTGCTCCGCCGTCCAGGCAACTGGCTGCTCTGAACATGTCCTTGTCTTCGGGAATAAAGTCAATGGATTTTTGCAGCGCGGCAACAGTGCATCGGCAGCATCCTCCATGCTCTTTTTCAAACCTATGACCGGTCTTATACGCTTTCTCAATTATTTCTTGTCCCTTATCACCGATATCAAATTGGGTTTCTTCGCCCAACACCTTGAAATCAGGCCGATTTTTCTGCGCACCTCCAGCTTCTTGCGGCAGCAGAGCACCGATTGCGCATATTCCCGCCGTCTTGATAAGTCCACGTCTGTTGTAGCATAGTCTTTGAGCCAGGTGATTCTTGGTGCTTCGGTTCGTTTTCATTTTATGGCTTTTCATAGTATCATCCTCACTTTCTGTTTTCGAATTTTTCGTACCTCGGTCAGTCATCATGTTGGTGTTTGCGAATAGCGTTCAATGACAAGGCGCCGCGAGAACCAATGCGGCTGCCGAAAATCTTTATACCGCCCAATCGGCCTCGGAATTGGCGGTCCTTGCCGTGCTGCTGTATGCTTTCGTTATAGTTTCCGATGGTAAGCGTGCCGCTGCCTTTGCCCGTGGCGCCGCGACTGTAACTGGTTGTTTTGTCGAGCTGGGCGGGTGTATCGGCATCGCCGAAATACCAGCGGACATTATCCTTTGCCCTGGTTCCGTCGTAGGTTACGGCGAAGAAAGTCCACCGGCCGATGCGAAGTTTTTTCGGCGAGCTGTTGTTGTTGACGCGGTCAGGCCATTCGTTTACTGCAAGCCGCAGCCGACCGTCCTGAAGGCAAACCATATCAAAACCTGAGCGGTTATAGTTCAGGTTGAACACGATACGATTTCCGCCGCTTCCCGTCTTTAAGCTGGAGGGGTTTGCCCAGCCCAAAATTGTAAAAGACCGCAATCCTTCCAGTGCCTCGATAGGTTTGTTACCGACGGAAATCCATTTCCATGGCTCACTATCTCCGAAGTCATAAGACCCGTTTTTTGTCTGAATAATTTTGCCGTGGAGTTTCGTGCGAGGATTATCACCATCTTTAAATCCGACTCGTACGATGGGCGAGCCGGTCGCCCGGTCAGCGGCGATAGACAGAGCCGTACTGGCAAAGAGTCCGTTGTCGTCAGTAACGGTTAGCATTGCTGTATAAAGACCCGGCTCTTTGTAAACGTGGGCTGGATTTGGCTCGGACGAAGATGCTCCATCTCCGAATTCCCACCGAGGCCGAAGTTTGGTCGGTGTCGAGAATTGCACTTTCAGGGGAGCTGTACCTTCTGTTGGATTGGCGGATGCCTTTACGTCAGGTCGCATTTTCTCGCCGGGGGCGTAAACGGATAAACGGAGCAGGTATTTGGCCCTGGGCGGGGTAAAGCTGAATCGACCAGGTTCGGCATTTCCCATCGGAGTAATGGTCATATTCCACGTGTCGATGCCATCAACCTTGTATATTTTTGCGCCCGGAAGCTCTAAGGTTATCGCTGTCGGCGTGGTAAAGTATATGAAATAAAGCTCGCCGGCCTTTGAAAGCAGATAGCTGCCGGAGGGAAGCTCACGAGGTTCCATCTGGTCAAACGGCGTCAGCTCCATTATCTTTTTCAGGAAAGTAATCCTGGCCGGGCTTTGCCCGTGCAGCACGCCACCTTTTGACCACCAGAGAATATCTTTTGGGTGTTTGTAAGTTTCGCCGTGTCCGACGTAACAACCGCTGATAGTCCCAAGCCAGAATCTGCGGACCAGTTCCTGGGCGGTAATTTTGCCCCAGCCCTGCGGGATGTGCCCTTGGTATTTGCATTCGTCATATACGATAGGCTTTTTGTATTTGTTTCGCCATTCTATGCCTCTTGCAAGGTCCGAGCTTTGGATGCTGGCGTGGGTAACCCAGGGCTTGTTGTGGTCGTAGAAGCCACGACAGTTATGGATACCGCGAAGGCGCTGGTAGGGGTCGTACTTTTGGACGATTTGGAAAAAGCGGGCACAGTCTGCCATACTCTTTGCCTTCATCAAATCATACTCATTGGCGAAGGACCACCACACAT
>JAUWKC010000233.1 GCA_030607345.1 Planctomycetota bacterium
CGAAGAAGGCGACTGGTATATCAACATAAATAATAAATGCAGACATCTCTCCGAGAAGGACTACAGATGCAAAATATATGACAAGAGACCGAGAATCTGCAGAGGATACAACCACAAAGACTGTGACTATGTCGAGGGTGAATATGACTACGAGCTGCACTTCACCAACAGCAAACAGATGGAAGAATATATTAAGGTAAAGTTCGACAATAACGTTACCGAAAAGCGCAAAACAAGAAAAACAAGAAGAAGAAAAAAGGCTAAAAGCAAAACCAGATGAAAATACCGCCGGTAAAGGGAACAAGGGACTTCTATCCCCGTGAGATGGCCGTGCGAAACTGGATAATCGACGGCTGGAAACGGGCCTCGGTTCGCAACGGCTTCGAAGAATACGACGGCCCAATCTTCGAATTTCTCAAAATGTTCCAGATAAAAAGCGGCGACGAAATCGTCGAACAGCTCTTTTCCTTCAAAGACAGAGGCGACAGAGACCTTGCGATAAGACCGGAAATCACCCCAACGCTCGCCAGAATGGTCAATCAGCGAATCAACACGCTGCCCAGGCCGCTCAAATGGTTCTCCGTGCCGAGATTATGCCGGGCAGAGCGACCGCAGAAAGGCCGGCTCCGGGAATTCTTCCAGTGGAACATCGACATCATCGGAGTGGAAGACGTTCTCGCCGACGCCGAGGTCATATTCACAACGGTTGACTATCTGCGTCAGGTGGGCCTGACAAACAGCGATGTCAGCGTCAAATTCTCCAGCAGAAAACTCCTGGCCGCTGTCCTGAAAAGTATCGGTATTGCCCAAGAGCAGTTGGACGCGCTCTACAGCCTGCTCGACAAAAAAAGCAGATTGCCGCCGGATACCTTTAACGAAGCGCTCGCCGAAAGAGTCCCCGCTCCTGAAATGGCCGCTAATATCGCCGCCTTTATGGAACTCGATGCAGTCTCCGCCATCAAAAGCGTCGTTGAGCCGAACGACGAAATCAACAAGGCCGTCGATGAGCTTGCAGAGCTGGTTCATTACCTCGACCGGATGGGCGTGGCCGACTACTGCCGGTTCGACCCGAGTATTGTGCGCGGCCTGGCCTATTACACCGGCGTAGTCTTTGAGGTCCACGATATCGTGGGCCAACTGCGAGCCATCGGCGGAGGCGGAAGATACGACAACCTGCTCAAAGATTTCGGCGGCCCCGACATATCAGCCACCGGCATGGGGATGGGCGACTGTGTGCTCGAAATCCTGCTCAGGGAAAAACAACTGCTCGATGACAAAACAGTTGCCAATCCGCTGGAGTACTTCGTTGCTTTTGCAGACAAGGCTTATCGCGAAAGGGCCGTCGAGTTTGCTGCCGAACTGCGGCTTAAAGGCATCTCTGCCAACTTCAGCTATAAAATGGCCGGTCTTGCCAAACAACTCAAGGAAGCCTCGGAGCGAAACGCCAAAAAGTGCATAATCATCGGCGCCGAAATCGACAACGATGAGCTTGTTGTCAAAGCTATGGCTGCGTGCCGGCAGCAGACGGTGCCGGTGGACAAATTTTTCGCCGAGATTCGACCCTGACCTCGAATGAAGGATTTCACACCCAACCATTATGAACGGGCCTTTGAAAACTGGCTGACAGAGAGTAAAGTGCAGTATGTCGCGGTAGATGACCACAAGAAAAAGGCCTTCGGACGTTCCAAAATCAAATCCTTCGATTTCCTTATCTACCCGCCCGGCAAACGCATCATAATCGCCGAGGTAAAAGGCAGGCTCTTCAAAGGCACGACGCTGGCCAAACTCGCCGGACTCGAATGCTGGGTGACAGCCGACGATGTGGACGGACTCACCGCCTGGCAGCAGGTCTTCGGACCAGGACACCAGGCGCGATTTGTCTTTGCTTATCATATTGAAAAAATCGACGTGGACTTCGACGGCAGAGACTTTTATGACTTCGCCGGCCGACGCTACGTATTCTTCGCGGTCCGACTCGATGATTATCGCCGGTTTATGAAGCTCCGCAGCCCGAAGTGGAGAACCGTGACAATCGGCGCCGACAAATTCCGCCAATGCGCCGTACAAATGCAAAAGCTGTTGCTTTGATATCACTGAAACGTTAGCGCGCCTCCAGCGCAAGCCAACGCTCCTTGCCCGCACTTGCTCGTGACGTGTCTGCACACATAGCGCTCAGATTCAATCCGCAGCGCCGTGTTTCTCATCTTTGCCTGTTAGCTTATCGAGCATTGCATGCAACATGCGAGTGCCCAGTTCGGATGTGCTGGCGATATGCTCGACTGCCTGGACCAATCGGCTAAACAGCCAAAGCACATAGACAAGTATGCACAGATTGACAATTCCCGTAATCAGGACGAAGAGTGCTCCGAATTCTCCCATATCTATAAACACCTTTCGCAAGAAAACCAACTTCGAATGAACGGACCAATAACCTGCAGCTCCGTCCGTTAACCACACATTTGCTCTGCGTATTATATTCTTAACGGCACTGCCGGTAAAGCCTGCCTGGCGGAGACCCACGATATGACCGACCCAACCGCTGTTTCTCCAGACAAAAGGCGTTAGACCCCCTTGAAGATGTCTAACCTATGAATGCTCGAATCACCGGCAGCGATTTGAAGAATTCGATTGCTTCGAGGTCGGACCTGCTCGTGCTCCAAACGAATTTGCCGTGTCCCAATTGCGCAAGCACGTATTTGCCCAGGCCGAACTGCCCTATGGCGGCATAGCTCGCTGCAAATTGGCCGAGACCCAGATATCCGGCGATGGCAACCTGTCCTACTGCTGCCATGCCCGTTGAGTTGCCGCGTCGGAGGCCTGTCAAAACCAAAGTGGCAACGCGCCGCTGGTTATTGTATACTGTCCCAAATCGCTGCTCGGACCAATACGTACACTGGAGTTGCGTATGAACCAGAAGATTGCTGAAATTGCCGGTATCTGTTTGGACGGGGCTCAAATCGACCGTGAGCAGATAGACCGCTTGCTCGCCGAGGCCGAAAACGACCTCTGCGACCTGCTCTATTGGGCGAACCGCATAAGAGAAAAATTCTTCGCCGATAAAGTCAAAATCTGCTCCATCGTCCCAGGCCGATTAGGCGGCTGCAATCAGGATTGTAAATTCTGCGCCCAGTCCGCAAGATATAAAACACCCTATGTCAAGGCCCGGCTGATAAGCGACGAACAAATCCTTGACGCCGCGAAGCAGGCAAAAGCCGCAGGCGTCACAACCTTCGGAATCGTCTACAGCGGCAATACCGTCGGCGAAAAAGAGCTTGTAAGACTCCGAAATCTTATATCGCAGATTAAAAATAGTATCGGCCTCAACGTCTGCGCATCCTTGGGCGTTATGACCGCGCGGCAGGCCGCGAGCCTGGTTGATGCCGGCTTGACCCGCTACAACCACAATCTCGAAACCTCCGAACGCCATTTTGCAAACATCGTCACCACGCATAAATACAGCGACAGGGTTGAAACCATTCAGGCCGTTAAACAGGCAGGGCTGCGCGTTTGCGCCGGCGTAATCTTCGGTAGCGGCGAACCCGACGACGACACGGTCCAGATGGCGCTCCAACTGCGAAGACTCGAGGTCTATGCCGTCCCGATGAATTTCATCCATCCTATAGAAGGCACGCCGCTGGCCAAGCAGAATA
>JAUWKC010000199.1 GCA_030607345.1 Planctomycetota bacterium
CCGATTACAAACCACTTACCCAGGTCGAAGGGGCTAAACAACATGAGCCTTGCCCGCTGGATAGCTGGGCTGAGTGGGTCAATAACACTTATCGAACGCTCCGGCATAGAGAATTCTCCGGCTCAACTGCCAAATGTGCAGCTCAGCTCACCGTCAGCTCCCGGGACCGCTCTGCACCTGCCGCATTTGCTGCAGTTCTCTCTCGATGGGCCACTCCGCAAATGCAAGAACAAAAAGCATAATAAAAAGGATGATTACATTCGCTATTGGTATTAGCATCAGCAGTCCCAGGGCCCAGCTAAAGCCTGTCTTGGCGAATATCCGGCAGCAGGCCCATACCGTAAGGCCAGTCACTAACAGGCTGAACAAAATCACGAATACCAGGAAGCAGCCTGACAATACAGCAACTCCTTCTCCAACATCTGGTTGCATTGAGGGGTGCATCTACTTGTCTCCTTTCAATAAGACCGGCAAACAATAATTATGGATGCTTCAGTAGATAAGTATAGCGGACGCAACAAACGCTGCAAGAAAAATTTCGTGCGGCCATATTTGTCTGCAGAAGGCAAAAAGCCTTGCGGAAGCGGCCTGCATTCGGTAGCATTCCTGCCGGCGTCTTGTTGTCAAAAGCTTGTAATTGAGCAGTTATTAAGGGTTTTGTGATGAAGGTAGCTGTGAAGAACCCGGGTTTATCCGAACTTGATGAGCTCTGCGTCCAGACTATTCGGTTTTTGTCCGTCGACGCCATACAAAAGGCGAACTCGGGCCATCCCGGCATGCCGATGGGGATGGCGCCTGCCGCGTACGTGCTCTGGGACAGGCACCTTCGCTGCAATCCGGCCAACCCCGGATGGCCCAACAGGGACCGGTTCGTTCTCTCAGCGGGCCACGGCAGTACGCTGCTGTACTCGCTGCTGTATCTGACCGGTTATAACATGAGCCTGAACGACCTGAAGCATTTTCGACAGTGGCGCAGCAGGACCCCCGGCCACCCGGAACGCGACCTGGACTGCGGCGTTGAGGTCACCACCGGGCCCCTGGGACAGGGAATCTCAAACGCCGTTGGGATGGCCATAGCGCAGAAGTACCTGGCTAAGTATTTCAATCGCGAGAGCTTTCCGATACTCGACTACAGAATATATGCAATAGCAGGGGACGGCTGTTTGCAGGAAGGCGTATCATCAGAGGCAAGCTCCCTGGCCGGCCACCTTGGGCTCGATAATCTCATCGTCATCTATGACGACAACCACATTACAATCGACGGTGATACCAAACTTGCTTTTACCGAAGATACAGCAAAGCGTTATGAAGCATACGGCTGGCACGTTCAGATTGTCAAAGGCGACGGAAACGATATGGCTGCCTTTGAAAAGGCCCTGGAGGCAGCCGCCAATGAGAAGCATCGGCCATCGCTAATAAAACTGCGCACACATATCGCCTACGGCAGCCCCAACCTGCAGGATTCGGAAAAGGCCCACGGCTCACCCCTGGGTGAAGATGAAATCAAGTTAATGAAGGAAAATCTCGGCTGGGACCCGGAAAAGAGCTTCCACGTACCCGACCAGGTCGCCGAGCATATGCGAAAGGCCGTAGACAGGGGAAAACAAGCTGAGTCAGCCTGGGCCAATATGTTCGCCGAGTATGCAAAGCAGTACCCGGAGCCGGCCCGAGAATTCCGCGATGCCGCCGAAGGCAGGCTGCCGGCAGAGCTTGACGAGCTTTGGCCCAAGTTTGAAGCGGGCAGTTCAGTCGCAACGCGTAAGGCCTCCGGCAAGGTGCTCGACGCGATAATGCCGAAACTGCCGCTTGTTTTAGGCGGTTCAGCGGACCTGACGCCATCCAATAATACGACATTCGCCGACGCAAAGGACTTCCAGAAGGACCAGTGGGATGGAAGGTACATACACTACGGCGTCAGAGAGCATGCTATGGCTGCGATAATGAACGGCATTGCCGCGAGCGACCTGGCCAGGCCCTACGGCGGTACGTTCATGGTCTTCTCTGATTATATGAGGCCGGCGATTCGCATGGCAGCTTTGTCAAAGCACCCGACCATCTTTGTTTTCACTCACGATAGCATAGGTTTAGGTCAAGACGGCCCAACACACCAGCCGGTAGAGCAACTGGCTTCGCTGCGTGCAATACCGAACCTGCTTGTGATGCGCCCTGCCGACGCAAATGAAACAACACAGGCATGGAAGTTCACGCTCCACTATCACGACGGTCCTGTTGCACTACTTCTTACCCGACAGGGTGTCCCTGCGCTCGACCAGAATAAATATGCTTCTGCGGAAAATTTGAGCAGAGGCGCCTACGTTCTGCAGAAAGCAGACGACGCCGATGTCCTGCTTCTGGCGAGCGGCTCGGAAGTTTCGCTTGCCTTGCGTGCCGCGGAGTCTCTGGCGAAAGACGGCATCAAGGCCCAGGTGGTAAGTATGCCCTGCTGGGAGCTTTTCGAAAGGCAGGACCAAAAATACAAGGATTCGGTCTTGCCGCCTGACGTCAAAGCAAGGGTTGGCGTGGAAGCGGGCGTCGAACAAGGCTGGTACAAATGGCTCGGCGACAGCGGCGTCTTCGTTGGAATGTCTACCTTCGGCGCCTCCGCACCCGGCAAAGTCTGCTTCGAAAAATTCGGCATCACCGCTGAAAACGTCATAAAAACCGCCAGGAAGTCCATCGAGAAGTCCCAGGATTAGACTTTCCTGTGGCCATTGCATCGCACGCCGAGACCATACCGACGGGACGCTTGGAGAAAAACAGCCGGCTTCTTCTATGCACGGATGCACGCTTGCTTTGGAAACAGGCCAACCGGCATTTCAAGTCCGTCTTACTACGCAAGACGATACAATTGCCCAACAGTTGCATTTCGCCTAAAATAAACAGCCAGGTTGGATACGTTGTCGCGAGATTAGCGTGCAGCTCGGACATGACAAGACAGTCGCCGAAATAATCTCCCGGCTCCAGGCCGCCGCACCGGGTAAGGGGCTGGTTAAGGCCGAGGGGACGTGGGGGTCCTTTGCGCGCCTGCTCACAGCCCACATCTCCAACAAACTCGACAGGCCGATTCTTCACGTCTGCCCGCACATCGATAACGCCGACAACGCCGCCGAAGACCTCCGAACCTTCGGCGCCAAAGACATACTCGCCCTGCCTGCCTGGGAAGGCGAAGAAGCCGCAGCCGATGCCACCGATGAGATAAGGGCCGAGCGTTTAAGAGTGGCGATGAGACTTGTTTCAGGTGATAAAAACTTCCTGCTCACAACCTCCATTCAGGCCCTTTGTCAGCCCGCGGTCAAGCCCGAGGCCCTGGAGCAATGCCGGCTTGAACTGAGAGTGGATAAGACGCTGCCGCCGGGGCAGGTTGTCGAATGGCTGCTCGACAATGGTTTTGAGCGTGTTGACACGGTCGACCTGCCGGGCCAGTTCGCACGTCGCGGCGGAATCGTCGATATCTATGCGCCTCTGCTCGTTGAAAAAATCACCCGCAACCAAAGCAACGTCGGTGCTACTCAACAGGCCACCGAGCCAATCAGAATTGAATTCTTCGCAGACACTATTGAAAGCATTCGCCAGGTTAATCTTGACACTCAGCGTTCGAGCCGTCAGTTGCAGGAAGTTGACATTGTTTCGGCTGTGGCCGGGGCCGAGGAGCACCAAAGAGAGCTCTTTATAAACCTTCTGCCGGCCGAGTGCATAATAGTCCTTGAAGAACCTGCCGACATCGAGGAGGTCGCCAATGTCTTTCTGGACAGAGTGACCGAGCCGGGCCGGCTCTACAACTGGACCGACGTTTACCAGGCCATCGTCAACTTTTCCCAACTGCATATTTGCCGCTTCGCCACATCGGGCGGCGAAGATTTCCTCAAGCTTGGCGTCAAGAGCACCCAGCAATATCAACATAAGGCAGCTTCCCTGTGGAGCGGACACAAGACAGCTTTGCAGCAGCTTGTCAACGAGGCAAAACAGGACAAGACCGTCCTGTTATACTGTGAAAGCCCCGCCGAAATCACACGCCTTGGCGAGATTCTAAAAGACATTGAACCGAAGCTGCCGAGACGCTTCGAAATGCTGCACGGATTTATCCACCAGGGCTTCGTCATTGACTCGCTCAAAACAATC
>JAUWKC010000063.1 GCA_030607345.1 Planctomycetota bacterium
ATGCGGTCGATATTAAATCGTGTCACGGCTATTTGATTAACGAGCTGTTTGCCTGCCATAACAGGGAAGGCAAGTACGGAGGTCCGTTTGAAAACCGTACCCGGTTTCTTCTCGAAGTTATCGATAAGATTCGCATGGAACTCGGCGAAGACAAGCCGATTACAACCCGGATGGGTATTTACGATGCAATTCCCTATCCTTACGGATGGGGTGTCGATAAAGATGATTATACCAAGCCTGATTTGACGGAACCGAAGAAGCTGATAGCCCTTTTGCGAGAGCGCGGCGTGAAGTTGATAAACATTACGGTGGCCAATCCCTATTACAATCCGCATATCGGAAGGCCCTTCAATGAGGCGATAGTGGGCGGTTATGAAGAACCGGAACATCCGCTGGCGGGTGTGAGCAGGCTTGTCGAATTAGCGGGGGAGATTCAAAAGGAATTCGGTGATATTGCAGTTGTGGGGACGGGCTATAGCTGGCTGAGAACGCTTTTGGCGAACGTGGGTGCGGCAAGCAAGGCGAACGGGCTGGCTTCTATTGTCGGTGTCGGGCGGATGGGGTTTGCATACCCTGATTATGCAAAAGATATTATTACAAAGGGGCGGATGTTTGCGGAAAAGGTTTGTGTGAGCTGCAGCGCTTGCACGCAGATAATGCGCGACCGCGGGATGACGGGCTGCGTGGTGCGCGACAATGAAGTATACGGGCCGATATTTGCCCACGGGAGAATGAGCGACAGGGAAAACCTTGCACGGCTCGCGAAAGAGTGCCGGAATTGCCAGGAGCCGACGTGCAGGTTAGGGTGTCCCGCGGGTGTTAACATACCGAAATTTATAGGGCTGTTTCTGGATGGAAAAGATCAGGCCGCTTACCAAGTTCTAAGAGAGGCAAATATTTTTGCGGAGGTCTGTGCGTGGCTGTGTCCTGTCGAGCAGCAATGTGAGGGGAGCTGCTTACAGAAGTTTATCGGTGACGGGGCTTTGCCGATTGCGGAGATTCAAAGGTACCTGGCCGAGCAGGCAAATAAGAACGGCTGGTCGAAACTTCGCATACCGGAAAAGTGGACAGGTAAAAATATCGCTGTAATCGGGGCCGGCCCTGCCGGCCTGGCTTGTGCGGCGGGGCTGCTGGAAGCAGGGCACGCCGTGTCGGTTTTTGATAAGGGCACCGAATTCGGCGGGATGATAGAATCGGTAATCCCGGAAGGAAGACAAAGTGATTCGCTCAGGAACGAAATCAGCGCCGTTTTCGCCGATGTACCCCAAGAGAGGTTTTCAAAACAGCTTGAGAAAGAATTAAGCGCCGAGTTCAATCTGGATACTATTTTAGCAGAAGGATTTGACGCGGTATTTATCGGTATGGGTCTGCCAAAATCAGCCGGCATCAGTGATGAGGATGTCGATGGTTTGTGGAATGCACTGGAATTCCTCTTAGCAGCCAAGTCCGACAAGAAACCTGATTTAGCGGGCAAACAGGTAGCAGTAAACGGCGGGGGCAATACCGCTATGGACGCAGCAATTACAGCCGGCCAGCTCGGCGCCAGAGACGTGTATCTGATATATCGCCGGTCTTTTAAGGAGATGCCTGCCTGGAGCGCCGAGCGCGACCAGGCGATTAAAGAAGGCGTTCATTTTCTAATACTAACACAACTGCTGGACGTAAACAGTAAGGATGGTAAACTAACAGGCGTTAAAGTTTGTCCAACGAAATTAGGTGAGCCTGACGAAACAGGCAGGCGCAAGCCGCAGCCCGTCGAGTCAAGTGCATACGAGCTTGAAATGGATATCGTGGTTGAAGCAACAGGCCAGGGGTCCGCAGACGAAATCAGTGAAATTCTGCCGGGCGTGGCCTTAGAAAACGGGCTTATTCAAACACACAAAGATTCTTTAGCAACCTTCAGGGTGGGCGTCTTTGCCGGCGGCGACCTTGTAAGAGGGGCATCGACGGTAGTTGCGGCCGTTGCGGACGGGATGAAAGCAGCAAAAGAGATAGACAAGTTCCTAAGACAATAGCTAATTTGTAAGCGTCATTTTGGTTTGCAGGAATTGTATGACGCAGCTTTGCCAAGGTGAGATTTTAGATGCCGGGAAATAATCCTAAGAGCCGGGGGCGAGGCGGCACGGGCCGGTTTGCGACCACGCACTGGAGCGTAGTTCGAGCGGCGGGGAAGTCTTCGTCTCCACGCTATAAAGAGGCGATGGGGACGTTGTGCAAAATATACTGGTTTCCGCTTTATGCATATCTGCGTCGACATGGATACAACAATAACCAAGCCGAGGAATATACACAGGCGTTCTTTGCACGGATTTTAGAGAAACACAGCCTGCGTCTGGCCGACCCGAAGCAGGGTAAATTTCGCTCGTTTCTGCTGATTGCACTGAAATACTTTTTGGCCAATGAGCGTCACCGCGCCCGTGCTAAAAAGCGAGGCGGAGGGCGCAAAGTGCTTTCGCTGAACTTTGAAAACGCGGAAAATCAGTACTCGCTTGAGCCTGCCCATGAGCTGTCGCCGGAAAAGCTGTTTGAGCGTTCGTGGGCGCTGGCAGTGTTAGAGAGGACGATGAGTCAGCTTCAAGCCGAAGCGGTAAAAACGAAAAAACAGAAGATTCTGGAGCATTTGAAAGTTTACCTGACCGCCAAGCAAAGCTCTGTCCCCTACCGCGAGGTTGCCGAGGAGCTTGGCATGAGCGAGGGTGCGGTGAAGGTCGCCGTTCATCGTCTGCGAAGGCGTTACCGCAAGCTGCTGCGTGATGAAATCGCCCAGACGGTCAGTACCGAGGACCAGATTGACGAGGAAATTCGAGACCTCTTCACCGCTCTTGCCCGCTGAGCCGTCGAATTAACATTTCTAAAAAAAATCTTCAATAGCATGTAACCTTTCCGCCGGTTTGCTTAAGTAACGAGTAGAAAGGCAAATATTGGGAATATGGATACTATAAAGTCCAGCGAAAAACGCTGCCGACAATACGGCAGCCGCGATCCGAACCAAAGATGTTAGAGTTCGGAAAACAGGTTGGAATGCGGGCCGGGCTCTGGTATCATGCGCAGAGATAATAACAGGTATGTAATTGGGTAAAGTTCTCAAATGTAAGAAAGAATCAATTGAGCCAGTAGCAGTAAAGGAGAAATAAAAATGGAAAAGAAGTCTTTCGCAGTGTTAGCTTTTGGCGTTGTTATTTGCCTGCTGTTCGGTGTCGGCGGGTGCGATATTACGTCAGCCAAATACGAAAGGACGGTGCAGTTGTCGGCCCCCCTATCTGCGGGCTATTCATTTAAGGCAGAAACGCACAACGGCTCAATCACGGTTGAAGGGTGTGACGAAGATGGCTGCGATGTTACGGCCGTTATCACGGGCCGGGCCTCAAGCGTGGAAACTGCCAAAGACATCGCAGAGCGGACCAAAGTAAGGCTTAAAAACTCCGGTAATAAAATCACTGTTGAAATTAAAAAGCCCCTGCTTGGATGGCACGAATCCGTGAGTGTGAGTCTCGACGTGAAGCTGCCAAACAAAACCAATATTCTGCTTCTTGGGACACATAATGGAGCTGTTACGGTATCCAATATAAAAGGCAAGGTCGACGGCTCGACGCATAACGGCAGGATTAAGACATCAGGGGTATCGGGCGAAACAAAGCTTGAGACACACAACGGCGCGGTTGTATGCGATGAGATTTCGGGGAACGCGTGGATGACAACACATAACGGCAGCATAAAGACTATTTATGCCGCCGATGCTCCGGGCGTTTGTGAGATTTCGCTGAAAACTTACAACGGCAGTATAGACTTAAAGGCTCCTTCCAACCTATCGGCAGCAGTTGACGTGTCAACCCACAACGGCTCTATAAAGACCGAGCTGCCCATTACCCTTATCGGGAAGGTGAGCAAGAACAAACTCCAGGGCAAAATCGGCGAAGGGCTGGGCAAGCTCCAGCTCGGGACCCACAACGGCTCGATAAAGATACGCTGAGACAGCCGGGACACTTAGGAGTTTATCCAATATCCCTGGAAAAAACACCAATAGCTTGTAACCCTTCCGTCGGTTTGCTTAAGTAACAGGTGGAAGCAGCGAATACCCGGAAAGGGGATGTTATTATGGCTGAAGAAAGACAATGCAGTGAATGCGGGGGCAAGTTGCCGACTGATGCGCCGGAAGGGATGTGCCCGCAGTGTCTTATGAAGCTGGGCCTTCCCACCGGCGCCGCGACCGAGAAGACCGGCCCAACAGATGAAGCCAGCGATGTTCCCACGACCGGCACACCTCCGAGCCGATTTGTGCCTCCTGAGCCTGCGGAATTGGCCAAACAGTTTCCCCAGCTTGAAATCCTGCAACTATTGGGCCAGGGCGGGATGGGGGCGGTGTACAAGGCCCGGCAAAAGCAGCTTGACCGTGTGGTGGCATTGAAAATCCTTCCGCCGGAGGTTGGCCGGGAGCCGGCCTTTACCGAACGTTTCATGCGCGAGGCCCGCTCTATGGCCAAGCTGAACAATCCCCGCATTGTGTCGGTTTTCGACTTTGGCCAGACAAAAGAGGACCTGTATTATTTCATTATGGAGTTCGTCGATGGGACGGATTTACGTCATGTGATTCGGGCAGGGGGTCTATCGCCGCAAGAGGCATTGGCTTTGGTCCCGCAAATCTGCGAGGCCCTTCAGTTTGCCCACGAAGAAGGTATTGTTCACCGTGACATCAAGCCGGAGAATATCCTAATCGACAAGAAAGGTCGTGTGAAAATTTCCGACTTCGGCTTAGCTAAACTCCTTGATAAGCCTGCGACGGCTAATACACTGACAGCGGCCGGTCATACAATGGGGACGCCTCATTATATGGCCCCGGAGCAAATCGAACACCCCGGCCAGGTAGACCACCGCGCCGACATCTACTCGTTAGGTGTAGTGTTTTACGAAATGCTGACCGGGGAGCTGCCCATCGGCCGGTTCGCGCCGCCATCGCAGAAGGTACATGTGGACGTCCGCCTTGATAATGTTGTGCTTCGGACCCTGGAGAAGGAGCCGGAGCGCCGTTACCAGCACGCAAGCGAGGTCAAGACCGATGTTGAAACCATCAAGGCTGATAGTGGTGGGTCCAAAGCACCCATCGCCGGGGCCGGGCAAGCCCTTATTCCGGCGGCCGCCATCAATCGGATGGACAAGCATATCACCATCGTGGCAGTTCTTAGCCTGGTCTTTGGCACGCTTGGGACATTGTTCGGGATTTTCCTCTTTGTAGTAATTGCCGGTGGAGGCCTTATATCAGGAGACCCGACGGCGATGAACATTACCAGAATTGTAGCCACCGGCGTAGGCGGATTCTTTGTTTTAGTTTCAGCGCCTGAAGTCATCGCGGGTATAGGTCTTTTAAAACGCAGAGGCTGGGCCCGAATACTGGCCCTGATATTGGCGGTTCTTGATCTAATGCAAATCCCTATTGGAACGGCCATCGGTATATATGTCATCTGGGTTTTGCTCAACGATGAGACGGCTAAATTGTTTGCACAGGCTTCTTCCGGAAGAGGTGTGCAAACCCAACCTGTTGACAACAGCCCTCAAGGCATCAAGCGGCGTATCCGTGTCCCGGCAGGCGCCCTGATAGCTGTCGGCGCGCTTAGATGCCTGGGTTTATTGCTGTTAGTCGGGCTCTTAGGTGGCTACAAAGCCCCCGGGCCCCTGTTTTTGGTTCCGATATTAACGGGCGGGCTTATTATAGCAGGCGCATGGCACATGCTTGGCCTTCGCAATTATGGCCTGGCGTTAGCCGGCAGCATCCTTGCAATGCTGCCTTTAGGTGTGGACTTCCTAATCAGCCTGCCTTTCGGAATATGGGCCCTTGTTGTCCTGACCAAGCCTGAAGTGAAAACGGCCTTTGGGCAAGCGGAAGGGGCAGCAGCAGCCAGCAAGGTCAGTCATAGCGGGGCAGCACAAGCCAGAGCAAACCAACGGGGAGTGCTGATAGGATTGGTCGTGGCCGGGGTCGCTATTGTCCTGACGGCGTTGATTGCATTGCCTTTTGTAGTGCCTGCCCTTTGGCTGACTACATCCCGTCATGTATCGAGGCCGCAAGAGGAAGGCGTGGAAATCGCTCCGGGCATACAAACAATTGGGGAGCTGGCCTTTGCATACGGGGCCCAGGGCGAGGTGACCTTTGGACCAGAGGGCCCCACACTCAACGACACGTGTGTGCTGAAGCTAAATCTGGAGCCACAAGAAACAACGTTAGTGAACAGTATTCTACAGGCCGCTCACAAACGATACCAGGAACTCGAAGCGCAGTACACGGAGCAACTGGGCTCCGGCAACAGCCTTAAAGTAACCATCTCACCATTCCGAGAAGAGGTCAAGAGCTTCCTTGAGAAGCTATGGGCGGAGCTGGACAACACGTTGGATGAGGAACAGCGCGTCCTTGCCCGTAAGCACCTTCCGCTTGGCTATCTTTTCGGAAAGAACCAATTCGGCCAGGCCACGGTCATTTTCATTATAACGAAGGAAAACGGCACCTTTTCCCATACTACGACGGTCGAGTGGTATGATCGAAGTGAAACAGGTATGGGAAGGGGCAATAAGCTCCCAGCCGAACTCCAGCGATACTGGAGCCAATCTGCCACCGACGAGTAAAATTGCCTTCAGTGTGTAATCCCACTGTTGATTTGTTTACATTATATGCACGTAATCATACCACGTTGGAAAGCATTCAGCCGATTAGAAATCTGATGCCGGTTGGGCAGACTGTTTGCATTTTCGGGATAAATAGGTTAGTTTAACAGCAGGCAAGCCCGACAGTACAGGGTCCTTAGTCTAAACGGAAAACGTCAGTTTTATAGAGGATCTGAAAATGGCAGAGCAAGCTGTAGCAATTGTTACGGGAGCAAGTCGCGGTATTGGAAGGGCCATCGCAATAGAACTGGCAACATTGGGTTACGACCTGGTGGTCAGCCATTTTGATTTTACCGCCGATGGCAAGCCTGACGAATCCTTCGCGAAACAGACTCAAAAAGAAATTAAGAACATTGGCTCAGAGTGTGAAATTTTGCGAGGCGATGTCAGCAGGGCTGAGGACCGCGGGCGGCTTGTTGATTTGGCTCAAAGCACATTCGGCCGATGCGATATGCTGGTGAATAATGCGGGTGTTGCACCGCTGCAGCGACTGGATATTCTCGAAGCGACAGAGGAGAGTTTCGACAGGGTAGTCGGGATAAATCTTAAGGGACCTTACTTTTTGACTCAGCTTGTTGTCAACTGGATGGTCGAGCAGAGGAAGCAATACCCCGACCGTCCCTTTCGGATTGTCAACACCGGCTCAATCTCAGCATACACCAGCTCGCCGGGGCGGGGTGAGTACTGTATAAGCAAAGCGGGTATCTCTATGATGACCAAGCTTTATGCGGACAGATTAGCTGAATATAATATTGGAGTGTTCGAAATCAGCCCGGGTATTATCGCAACCGATATGACCAGTGCCGTCAAAGACAAATATGACAAACTTATCGCTGAAGGCCTGACTCCTATAAAGCGATGGGGCCGGCCCGAAGACGTCGCAAAGGCCGTCGGGGCCATCGCGGAAGGCAGGCTCGATTTCTCCACCGGCCAGGTGATTAACGTTGATGGCGGCTTTCACTTGAAAAGACTTTAAGAGGTACAAATGGACATTAAAAACACAATCACGACATTATTAATAGATGGATTTGTTCTCGTATTTAACCAGGACAAGCTCGACATTGTCAAGACGGCCGAGGCACTTATCAAGGCGGGTGTCAATAATATGGAAGTGACCTGCCGGATAAGTACGCCTTTGGAAAAACTTGGCAGGTTACGAAAAGAACTCCCGGATTTTGTGGCGGGTGTTGCAAGTCTGATTGACTCGCAGGAAATGCTTGATGTTTACAATAAGGTATATCCCCAGGACCCCCTGCCTTCGGTTCAGGAAGTTGCAGACGCCGGTGCGTGCTATCTTGTCTCAGCCTGTAATTTCACCGATGAGACCTTTGAAAAATATGCCGGCAAAATAGCCATAATACCGGG
>JAUWKC010000261.1 GCA_030607345.1 Planctomycetota bacterium
CGCCCGGCACCGCGTCACAGGGCACTATCAAGTAGCCTTGTCGGGTGATAAAGGACCCGGCGATAACCTGGTGGTGAAGACCATGTATCGGTTGAATGATTCGGGCTTTGGACCAGGCGGCACCGTTGTCTGTGCTTGAGCGCATTACCAAAGCAAGGTTATCCCAGGTTGCCCCTGCACTTAACCCGTTGAAGTGGTAAAGCGTCCCGGTCTTTTCATTCCACAGGAGGCTGCTGCCGTGGTCGTTGCGGTCTGGTGCGTCCCAGAACAGAGCGGCGGGCTCCCAGCTTTTGCTGCCGCGGCGGAGTCTGGATGCCACTACAGTTAACCTTCGGCTGGTTTCGCTTGTTGTTGAGTACCATATAGCCAGCAGGTCGCCATTGGGGCAGGCGGTGATTGCCGGCTGATGGTTGTGGTTCGAGAACAGCGGACCGTGCGATTCGGGTGGAATCTTCACGAATTGACGTGGGCCTTCAAAATACGGTTTTTCTTTTTCGGCCCAGTTGCATTGCTGCTGGCTTACGTCCCTCGCCCAGAGAGGCTTGTCTGTTGCGGGCAGCGGTTTTGTTTCAGGCATCGGGCCCAGCACGACGCGAAAGCCGATAAACCAGTGCTTATCCTCGGACAGTGTGCCCTGGCGATTGGCCGAGCGGAGGTATCCTACATTGGTGTTGTGGCTGCCGCCGCGAGTAACCTTGAAATCGCCGTCGAACCGCCCGACGGGGTCGTACTGCTCATCGGGCGTATATGGTCCGTACCAATCGGAGCACCACTCTTCAACGTTGCCGTGCATATCGTAAAGGCCCCACAGGTTGGGCGGCGTTGTGCCTGCCGTCAGGTCAACCGCCTCCGGAAAACCCACTTTCTCCTGGTGCTTATGATAGAGCTTGGGCAGTTCCTCGCCCGTATAGTAGTCGGTGGTGGTTCCGGCGCGGCAGGCATATTCCCACTCGGCTTCTGTTGGCAGGCGGTAGGGCAGGTGTTCTTTTTTGCTGAGCCAGTTACAGAAGCTCACCGCGTCGTGCCAACTGACGTAGATAACCGCCTCATTGAATGCTTTCGACAGGTCGTGCCGGCCGCGCAAGAACTTGTGCTGCTTGTCGAATTTTTCGTACTGGGCGTTGGTGACTTCCGTCGCCGCCATATAGAAATCTGTGGTGATGTTGACCTTGTGATGGGGCTTTTCGTCCCACTCGCCGGTGTCTCTTGACCCCATTAGAAAAGTGCCGGCGTCTATTTTCACGAACCGCATACCGACTGAATTTGTAAACTCCTCACCGCTCGGCATATTCGCAGCCCGTACAATCGTTGATTGTGTGAGCCCGGCAACCAGGATTAGACTACACAGCGACATGAGCACCTTTGCCATTTTCAAATCTCCTCTGTTCTTGCTCGAACATCAAACCGTAGCGTATAATCCCGGTATAAGCGGGATGTTTTCACAGGGGGTCATCACCCTGCCCGGAACTACAACGTTTGGCCCAGTAATCAGTTACAACTTCAATGGAGGGGTTTTGCCCGACCAGCACCTTTTGGAGTTGTGGGGCGAATTATAGCTCCTGCCGTGCTGTCAGGCAACTAAAGTTTTTGCAGGGGCTTGATGGTTCGAAGTAATTGCCCTATAATTGCTGATTCCGAATGCCTTTTGTGGCAGAAGAATCAGTAATTTTTCCCGTAGGGGTAATTTCAGCGATGGATACAGGAAAGATTAATCGCCGGCGGTTTTTGAACAAGTCCGGTCGCGCAGTCATTGGTGCCATCGGTTTTCCTTACGTAGTTTCCTCGTCGGCTTTGGGTAAGGCCGGCAGCGTTGCGCCGAGCAACAGGGTTGTTCTCGGCTGCATTGGCGTAGGCTCGCAGGGCAGCGGGGTAATGACGAATTTCCTTCATCAAAAAGCCGCGCAGATAGTGGCGGTTTGTGATGTCAAGGCCAACAGACGCCAGGCAGCCCGGCAGCGCATCGATGAATACTACCAGGGCGCGGGCTGTGCCGAGTACAGCGACTTTCGTGAACTGGTTGGCCGCGATGACATCGATGCTGTTATGGATGCCACCACGGACCATTGGCACGTGCTGACTGCCTTGGCCGCGGTCAGGTCGGGCAAAGACGTTTACCTTGAGAAACCGATGGGTCTGTCGCTGGCGGAGGACCAGGCTCTGCGTGCGGCGTGTCACAAGTACGGCGCAGTCTTTCAGTTCGGCACTCAGCAGCGCTCGGACCGCAAGTTTCGCTTGGCCTGTGAGCTGGCCTTGAACGGCCGGCTCGGCAAGGTACACACGATAAACGTGCTGTCACCAAGCAGTGTTGCGGGCGGCTCGCTGGAGCCGGCGCCGGTACCTGAGTGGCTTGACTACGAAATGTGGCTTGGCCCGGCGCCTTATACAGCCTACTCGCAACAGCGCTGCTCGAACAAGCTGTGGTGGTTCAATTCCGACTATGCGCTGGGCTGGATAGCCGGCTGGGGTGTGCATCCGCTGGATATTGCTTTGTGGGGCGCCGGCCGGGACGCTGAATGTCCGGTCGAGCTGGAGGGCAAAGGCGCTTTTCCTAAAGATGGATTCTGTGACACCGCCACCGACTGGCGGATAGTGTTGAAATATGACAGTGGTTTGATAATGGACTATGCCGGCGGTCCGCAGCCGCCCGAGTGGCGACAGCGGTACGGCCGCGACGGTCACGGCGTGGGTTTTGAAGGCGCCGAAGGATGGGTGCACGTCAACCGCGGGCGTATTGTTGCCGACCCGCCGTCGCTGCTGAACTCGGTGATTGGTCCCGATGAGCTTCACCTGTATGAGAGCAAGCATCATCAGGCTAATTTCCTCGACTGTGTGAAGAGCCGGCGTCAGACAGTCTGCTCGATTGATTCGGCCGTTCGGGCGGACATACTGTGCCATTTGAGCGATATCGCCATACGCACGAGACGTAAGATAAGATGGGAACCCAAAAAGGAGCAAATCGTGGGCGACCCGGCCGCGTCGCGCAGGCTGGGGCGTTCTATGCGAAGTCCCTGGCGTTTGTAACTGCTTTTGAAAAAAGCGATTTAGGAGGAACTGAGTAATGGCGAAGGTATATATTGGAGTCAATCTTGAGTTCGTCCGGCACGAGGACAAGCCGTTTGAGTGGGCGGTAGAAAAAGCTGCCGAGTTAGGATACGAGTACGTCGAGCCCTGGGTTCACTGGGGACGGGAGCTTA
>JAUWKC010000139.1 GCA_030607345.1 Planctomycetota bacterium
CTGGACGGCGTGGGCGAACGCCACCCGGTGCTCGTCGTTTTTACGTTTCGGCCGCCGCTTCAGAAAGAACTTGCCTTTTTCCGAGATGACAACCACCTTCGGTGCGCGTTTGTTGCCTGCCGGCAACGGCGTCAACTGATGAATCACGCCGATGTTGTAATGGCTCAGCACCTGAGCCAGCTCCTCTGATGAAAAATGTGCGCCTCCTCGCGCCATCGGTCTTGTACTCCTGGGTACCTGCAAACGAACTCGAAACAGCCTGTCTGTGTGCAATGATTAGATACCCGGAGCGGTTAGTCAATAAAAAAGTGGGCGCAGCTTTTTGAACCCGGATTTCCCAAGTAATAAGTGACATAAGAACGGAATTTTGATAGTATAAAGCTTATGGAGACCACTCAAGCCAGTTTTGACTATTCCAAATGGGAGAACCTTATGGGTGAAGCACGCAAAGACAACGAGTCAGTGCCCGTTTGCACGGTAAAACTACGGTGTTTTACGGTTTTTGCTGACAAGGGCTGCAAAAACACCAGAAAATGCTTGTAATTTTGGGAGTGATTTGATAACGTATGGACGTTTTCAAATTGGGAAGGATATATTATGACCGATAGTATGCGGACAACTCTGTTTGTGACACTGGTGGTGATTTTCTGCGGGGTGTTCGACTCTCTCATGTTCGCTGCCGGTTACGATGCACTGTCGGAATTTGACGGCAGAGAAGTTGTTGTCCGGATATATCGAAAGAAGCCCGAGGGAGGCGCCAGCACCCAAGACAAAGCAATCCGAATCAAAGACGGAGCCTTCCGGCTAAGCGAAGACGACCTTGCCGGGTCCTATGGAATAGAGATGCCCAGTTGGCTTCAGAAGGACCCGCTGGTCAAGCAGCAGGTGGGCAGGGGTTCGCGTTCTTACCGTCCATGGGAAGGGCCGGTATTCTACCTGCCGGTAAGGCAAGACGAATTTGAAGACAGGCTGGTCGCCGTTCGTATGTATGAACACTGGCTCAAAGACCCGACTACATACAGGCAGCTAACCGTTCGAGCGGCAAAGGGAGCTGTCAGGTTCGATTTCGCAGACGTCAACGACTCTGCATTTGCTGTGATTTTTGGCCCGGACCAGGATGATGAGCTTATCAGCAAAGTATTGGGCCGGCGAGCCTTTGGCTGGGCCTACAGGAAAGGCATGGAATACGCCTTGTCCCTTAAGATGGTCCCGCATAAGCAGCAAGACTTCCGGTGGACGTTCCTTGATGCTCTGGGCGAGCCTGTGTCGAACACACCCGTACAGATATACCTCGAACAGGATGAAAGAGTCGCCTGGGTCGGAAGCTCTGAGACTGACACCAACGGCACAGCCGTTTTGGACTTCTGCCCGGACACAGGCGAGGTTGAACTGCGAATGGGTGGGTACTCGCATGGCTTCGACACCAGCCACATACGATTCGTAATCGAACACCCCGATTACGGCCGGAGCGTTATTGAGGTGCACCGCAATGATCGCAAAGAGCCGCAGCAGACTGTTTTGGTTCCGGCTGTCGATGCCGGCAGCGAAGCCGACCGGCGGTCCGTCTGGGGACAGGTAGTAGACGGCGAGAACAAACCGCTCGGCGGACTATACATTCAGGCCACCGGTTTTTATCCGTTAGGTGGTGACTGGATCGGCCACGTTAGCGGTCAGACGTGCGGGGCCCTGACCGATGCAAAAGGCCGATTCCGAATGTACCTGCCTCCCAGTGAAGATTCCATCAAGATAGGGTCGCTGATCCCGCGCAAGAGTGAGTATTACCTCCTGATAAAGCCGCCCAAACAGCTCGGCCTTTTGCCTTTTGCAGGCAGGATACTGAATGGTCAGGAAACGACCATAACTCTCGAACGCGCGGGTAGCTTTCACACTTTCGTCTTCATGGACGCCAACGGCCCGATCACTGATCCCAACCAACTTCGGGAAATCGAGATCTATATACACAGACCCGATACGAAAGACATCTGGCTTAACTATCAAAAGTGGTTGGGCGGCGGCAGGTTCCCGCGGGGAAGGTACGAAGCAAGGTCCTCCGGCAGGCCGTGGGCCGAATTTGCCTTTGAGCCCATCGAAGTCACCGCAGACAGTCTGCAACAACTGGTTTTCAAGGTCTCCTCGGCAGTAAAGGTTTATTACGGAAAGGTTGTTGATGGAACTAACGGCGAGCCGATGGAAGGCGCCTTCGTGGTGGACAGCAGCGGCAGTAGCTCGGGTACGAATCTATCCACCGTCACCGGCGAGCAGTGGGATGCGCTGCACGCCCTGCCAAACGAGGTCTCGCGCAAAGACAAGACTTACGCCAAAGTACTTAGTGACATCTGCTACGAATCCAGCAAGCTGGTGCGCACCGATTCGAATGGCTGGTTTGAACTGACCCTCCCGAAAAAAAGGTCTTTCAGTAAAGTCGTCATCTTTGACCAGAACTACCTGACCGTCATTACCGACAGAAGAAAGTGCACCTCCGAAGAAGATAATTGCTTCGCAGTGCCGCTGACCAGACTGTTTCCCGCCGCCAAAGTGATAGTCGAAACCTGGGCCGAGGGCTCGTATGATAGAAACCGTCCGAAGGTCTGGCCCGAGTGCGTTATCGACAAGACAAATAACCCGGGCTGGGTGCATGATCTGTTGGCTTGCTGGGATGTTGAAGGCTCTACCTTTATGGACGACATTCGCAACGATTTCATTATTCACCTCAATGAAAAAGAAAGCTTCCCTGTCCCTGCGGGGCTCAATATGCAACTGCAACTGCGCCCTCGATATGGCGATATAGAGCAGGGCTGGGCGCCCATGATAATCGCAGAAAACGTCAACCTCCAACAGGACGAGATTCTTGACCTTGGCCGTCACCAAATCCTCCGAGCGTTTACAATCCTGGTTTTGGTTCTCAATTCCGCCGAACAGGCGGTCGAGGGTGTGCCGGTAAACGCCTGCGACCAATACGGCCGACAGACCAGCAACACCGATGAAAACGGCACCGCCTTATTCGAGCTTGCCCCAGACGCCAAAGGCCGATTTGTCGTCGAGTATGACGCCGACAATGATTCGAGCACCGACGATTTGCGTGAACACAAGCCCTATGAAATAACCGGCCCTGAGGATGCCAACACTGTCTACACATTGCGGGTTCCGGACGAACTGCTTTACAATCTCTTCAAATAGAAAACGGCCTGTGAACTCACCTCGAAAGAGAAAATTCTGCATAGTTCAGATTGATTTTTGTAATGGAAGTTGTTTTTCGTTTGAGAAGTTGTGTGGTGGTTTGTTTGGGCTTATAGAAACTATAGACAGAATGAGGGATTGTGATTGAAATGTCTGGCCGGGGCTCGGAACAGAGGCGCGGCTAACCTGCGAGTTTCAGAATCAGAAGAATGATGACCAGCAGTGATACGACGGCGGCTGCGCCAAGGGCGACGATTGCCACCTGGTATCGTGCGATGGTCTGGTCGTGTTGAACAGGCAGGTGGGACTCGGGTGCAACATCGATGGTTTTTCCTTCTTCAAGCTGTTCCAGCTCCGAAAAGTCGAACCTTCGATGCGCCCTCAGTGGGGGCTGGTCGGCACGAACGGCTTCGAGGTCCTGCAGAAGCTCTTTAGCGTTGCTGTAGCGGTCTTCCTTTCTCTTTGCCATCATTACTTCGATAACCTCGGAGACGCCCGCGGACAGGGCGGTATTGATATGGTCCGGCGGAATGAGCTGGTCTCTGAGGTGTTTCCTCATCACTTCGGTGGGGTCGTCGGCGATAAACGGGAGCCGGCCGGTCAACATGTGATACAGTGTGGCGCCCAGGCTGTAAATGTCGGCTCGGCCATCGATATCAATTTCGCCGCGGATTTGCTCGGGTGCAATGTAGTAAGGCGTTCCGTAGGCTTTGCCGGCTTCGGTTTGTGCCAGCTCAACGTCAGTTATCTCGCGGGCGAGACCCATATCGGCGAGCTTGACCACGCTGTGATTGTCAATCATTATGTTCTTGGGCTTGACGTCGCGGTGAATCAGCCCGCGGTTGTGCGCGTGGCCGAGGGCCTGGGCGACCTGGATAATGATGTCGAGGGCCTCCTTCTCGCTAAATACTTTTCCTGCGGCGAGGTCGTCATACAAAGTCTTTCCCTCGACATATTCCATTGCGAAGTAGTGATAGCCGCCCGCCTCGCCGACGTCGTAAGCCTGGACAATGTTATTGTGGCTTAACTTCGCGGCGGCGCGACCTTCGCGGTAGAATCGTTCGACGTATTCGCGGTTCTCTGTGAAGCGCTGCGGCAGGACCTTTATGGCTACTATGCGGTTTAGGCTGAGCTGTCTGGCTTTATAAACAATGGCCATGGCGCCGGAGCCCACCTTGCCGAGTATTTTATAGCCTGGAATTTGATGGGCGTCGACCTTGGTTTCTTTGATGCCGTTTTTTAATCTTTCGGCCTGTGTTTCGGTTATGTAGCCGAGTTCGACCATAAGGTCGCGGAGCATTGCCGGCTGAGATTCTCGCCGCTGCTTAAGCTGCTGGACGCTCTGGCGAAATTCGTCGTTTGTACAGAGGCCCTGGTCAACAGCGAGGCGGCCAAATATCGTGTCGTAACTGGTTTCGTGTGTCATCTAAGACATTATACCATTTTCGGAGCGTTCATATATGATGCAACCACCGGCTTGGGCAGTACAATTTCAAGCGGATTATCGGGTTCTGTCGGAACCTTGTCAAACGAAATTTACCAATTCAGCCGGCTGCAGATTCACCTTAAACAAGAGTATCGGCTTGTTGCGGCGGTCGGTTTAATGCCGTCAGCAGTCGCGGATTGCTGCCGAGCGCAACTCGCGGACAAACACAGGCGGCGACCCATGGCGGAGCTTGCTGCCAGGCATTATCGGGAAATGGGCTATGACATAAAAAAAGAGGTTCATATAGGCGAAGGCAAAGCGGTAGACCTGGTTGCTACAAAGTACGGTAAGCGTGCGGGAGCACCCGTTATGAAGTTAAATGGGAAATCCCGAATGAAATTCTTCCAGTTCAGCCATTTTTTCTTTTGACAACGTATAATCCTTCATATACGCTATTTATCGGACACAAGGTGCTTTCTGATTGAAAATTACGGGATTTTTCAATCGAGAGCTGTATACATAAGACAAGTACGGAATTCTTGGGAGGGACAGGGATATTTTTTTCACTCGATATGGCCAATAGTTGAACTTGGTGGTATAATTTATATATTCTCAGACAGCGACAGTGGGAAATGGTATTTGTCAATATTTGAGGGAACATTTATGAAGACAAGAATTTTCGAGCTCTCATTGCATAACCCTATTATTTCGCCTTTGGATCTACCTTTTCC
>JAUWKC010000285.1 GCA_030607345.1 Planctomycetota bacterium
CCGGTCCGGCCTGAGTATACTTTGATGCCATATTTCCCGCTCAACTGTTCGGCTACAGAATTGTAGTCGCCCGCCGTTTGCCTTAACTGCTCGATGTCGAACTCGGAACGCTCCTGTCCTGCCTCCTCAAGAGACCCCTTGGTCAAGTCCTCAGCTTCTTCGAGAATCTCAACGGCCTTGGAATTCTTTTTATTCTGCAATAAAACCATCGATATCGTATTTGCCACCTCGGCATAACTTTTGAGCCTGTCCACCAAGGGCGAGTTGGGGTCGTTCGGGTCGGGGTGAATCTGCTCGGTGAATAACTGCCGATTACTCGCATAGTATTTCTCGGCCTCTTCGGCGGTAGGTTTTTCGATTATCGCTTCAACGTCATCGAGCTTAACCGCAATGTACTCAAGTCGCACTCGTGCCGGCAGCTTGTACCCGAACCCGCAGGGGTTCAGCTCGCTTGGGCTGCCCGCAAAAGAACCCTTGTATTGGTCAAAATGTCCGCTGATTTGCTCCTCTGCCGGTGCACTTTGCTCCTCAGTAAACACCGCAGAATCAAGCCTCACAAACTGAGCATTAACGGTCTCCTGGTCGAAACTCATTGCGTGCCGCACCTGGTTTCCGGTGATACGCTCACCTGAGCAAACCGTGCGTCCGTATTCAAGCACCGCCAGCAGCTTGCCAAACGTCCGCAGTATCTGCCGCTCAGGAATTCGCTGCCCCTTCATAATCGCAGAAATTACGGTTCGGTAGCTCGCGTTCTGCATAATCCTCGGAATCACCACGGAAAGGTATCTGCCTGCTTCCTGGTTCGAAATCTCCACTCCGGCGTACTCGGCTTCTTTCTTGAGCAGCAGCCAGTACATATCACTGGTCTCGGCTCGCCTGTAAATATCATCGATTTGCTTAAGGCTTATGCGATAGCGCTTCTGGCTTATTTCACGTCTCAACTCGTCCATAGACGCCGGCGCCGTCGCCCTGTCGCCGAACAGCACTTCACCAAGAAAGAACGCCCGCAAATCCATCCCGCGGGTCTGAGGCAGTGTGATGCGCCTCAGCAACACGTCGGCGCCGAGCATTCTGAGTATTTCGAGTTCCTGATGTGCAGACCACACGTCGTAGGCCGTGATTTTCCGACCGCCGAGACAATGCGCAATCGCCTTGGCGCGACCGAACCTGGCCCGCTCAAGCAAAGTCTGAAGAGCCGTCCCCCCGATAAAGCCAATCATAATCACCACCACAACCACGGCCATCAGCTTCTTGTTGTTTTTGCGAAGCCACTTGACTAAATCCATTTCTCAACTCCAGACTCACACCTTCAGATTAACCTCGAAACCACAAAGTATATGCAATCAGGCGGTCTTTGCAAGACAAATAGCAGGCACACCGCCGCAAATACGTCACTGCGGGCTTTCGGCTTGTAGAAAGCCGGTTTGGGTCTTGAGACAGAATACACTCTGTAATTTTGCGCCGTCGGAATCACCACTCGGAATCAAAGTCGCTTGAAATTACAGGCCCCTGCTCTTACAATTTGATGACTTTGCGTAAGGAATTCGCCATAGAGTCGAAGCAGGCGCCCCCGGCAGCAGCCGTGCCAATCACTGAAGCTCGGCAGAGTCGGCAATCTTTGTCAAGAGAGGTAAACAGCGTATGGAACTGAACTTAATCAAACGTCTGGCAAAAAAGGCCCAAAGCAGGATTGTATTTCTCGTGATGGACGGACTCGGCGGACTCCCGATGGAGCCGGGCGGACGCACGGAACTGGAATCGGCCAAGACCCCAAACCTCGATGCTATGGCCAAAGAAGGTATCTGCGGCCTGCACGAGCCAATCGGCCCTGGAATTACTCCAGGCAGCGGTCCGGCTCACCTAGCGTTGTTTGGTTACGACCCGATAAAGTACCAGGTCGGCCGAGGCGTGCTCGCGGCGCTGGGAATAGACTTCGACCTTCGCAAGGGCGCCGTGGCCGCAAGAGGCAATTTCTGCACCGTCGATAAGGCCGGCCTGGTAACAGACCGCCGGGCAGGACGTATAAGTACCGATGAGAATCAGAGATTGTGTGAACTGCTTAGCGGCATTGAACTGTCCAACGCGGACGTTTTCGTCCAGACAGTCAAGGAGCACCGCTTCCTGGTCGTGCTAAGGGGCGATGGGCTGTCGGGACAGGTCGCCGACACAGACCCTCAGCAGACCGGCGAAACCCCACTTGCTGCCAGAGCCTTAGCTGACGAAGCACACAAGACGGTGGAACTGGTGGCGGAGTTTACTGCCAAGGCACAGCAGCTTCTTACCGACAGTCATCCGGCCAATATGATACTCCTGAGGGGTTTTTCCCAGCGGCCGGCCTGGCCCACGATGACGGATGCCTTTGGCTTAAAGGCCGCAGCAATCGCGAGCTATCCGATGTACAGGGGACTGGGCAGGCTGATTGGAATGCAGGCGCTGAACACCGGCAGTACCCTGGCCGATGAGTTTGATACGTTGAAGCAGCACTGGGCGGATTTCGACTTCTTCTACGTGCACGTCAAAGCTATCGACAGCGCCGGCGAAGACGGAGATTTCGACCGAAAAGTCAGCCATATAGAAAAAACCGATGCCCAGATTCCACAATTGCTGGAGCTGAAACCTGATGTCGTCGTCGTTACCGGCGACCATTCCACGCCCGCGGCAATGGAGTTTCATAGCTGGCACCCAGTACCGGTATTGCTGTGGTCCCGGCAATGCAGGGGCGATAATGTCGAGAGCTTCGGTGAGCGGGCATGTGTCACCGGCAGTCTTGGGCCGAACATACCGGCCGTGAACCTTATGCCTCTGGCCCTGGCCAACGCCGGACGACTGGAAAAATTCGGCGCCTGATTCCTCTCAATCCGGCTGGGTATCTCGCTGTGCG
>JAUWKC010000050.1 GCA_030607345.1 Planctomycetota bacterium
CGACGGTCTTGGCTTTCGTGCCCGTCTCAAGAAAGTACTTGGCAATGTCGTCGCCCGATTTGAGGAGCCCGCCGTAGGTTGAGATTTCGTAGATTATGTACTGTGCGTCCTGGTCCAGGGCAATTTGTGTTCTTCGCCGGATGGATTCGAACAGTCCGTTGTCAATCAGGCCTTTGCACGGTATCACGTATGCTTTGGCGGCGGGCAGGGCCTGGTTCGGTTCTGCCGGTGCCGCTGCCGGCAGCATCAAAAGGCATATCAGCACAAAAACGGGTTTGGCCGGTGGATTCTCCATAGACAGAATCATAACTTTTCAGAGCCGACTTGGCAACACAAAGATTCATTATTTGCCCGGTATTTTAGCTGGGGCGGTCCTGGCTGAATCTTCGGAAAGCCCTTTGCCCAGCGTGCTCTCACCAGAATAATCGTGCGCCGACAATATAGAACAGAATCGTCAGGCCCGCGGCGAAGGGTATGGTAACTATCCACGACGTAAATATCGAGCCCACCACTTTTCGGTTTACCGCGGTGATACCACGAGCCAGACCTACACCAATGATAGCGCCGACGAGGGTATGCGTGGTGGATATCGGCAGACCCATCTTCGAGCAGCAAAGCACGGTTGCCATCGTACTGAGGTCCGCAGCGACGCCGCGCGAAGGTGTAATCTCGGTTACTCGAGTGCCCACGACCCGCATTACACGATAGCCGAAGGTGGCCAAGCCGATGATAATTCCGACTCCACCGAGGCCAAGGATCCAAAGTTCCACCGATACCTGTGTGGGAATAGTGTTATCTTTGGCAATTTCCACTATCGCGGCGAGTGGTCCGATGGCGTTGGCCACGTCATTGGCCCCGTGGGCAAACGCAACCGTACACGAGGTTATTATCACCAGTATAGCGAAGACCTTCTCGACCTGCATGAGCTGCCGGTCAAGAGGTAAAGAGCCATCGCAATACTTGTCCTTGTTTACAACCATTCTTGAAAGGCCCGCCGCCACAAGACCACCTACGATGCTCAGCGTAATTGCACTGAACGCATCGAGATGCAGGTGGAGGTTTCTCAGGCCCTTGTAGATAGTCGCCAGTATCAATATACAAAACGTGAAAAAGACGCAGACCGGCACGCCTTTCACGGCAGCAACTGCGGGTTTTTCCACACTGAGTATATATCGCGAGATAAGCCTGAATATAATAAAGGCCATTACCCCCCCTGCCACCGGCGAGATAAACCAACTGGCCACAATCTGGACGAGCCTGGCCCAGTGAATGTTGCCAACGCCGGCCTGGAGAATGCCAAACCCGATGACAGCGCCTACTATCGAATGTGTGGTGGATACGGGCATTCCGAAGTAAGATGCGACATTGAGCCATATTGCAGCGGCCAGCATAGCACAGAGCATCCCGTGGGCCAGAACCCGGGGATTGCCGGCGAAAGCCTGCGTATCTATTATGCCCTTGCGGACCGTGTCGGTAACGTGACTTCCGACCAGCACCGCCCCACAGAACTCACAGACCCCCGCCAGCACCACCGCCCAGAAAACCGTCAAGGCTCTGGAGCCGACCGCGTCAGCCATAGAATTAGCAACGTCATTGGCGCCTATGTTCCAGGCCATATATAGGCCAATGACAATTGCCGCGATGACCAGTATTTCCATGAAGGCAACGCTGCTCCGGTAAGCGATGACTATCCCTTGCGAATGATAAGGCGGAGATATTTCGCAGTCTTTTCGGCGTTGTTCGAAATAATACTGAGCCTCTTGCAGTATTTGTCAAGAAAGACAAGCGTGGTCGTGTCTATCTTGTCTTCCATACTGTAGAAACGCCGCGCAAATTTCCTTTCCAGACGGTCAACCTGCCACTCCTGATGTCCGATTCGCTCGATGGCTTCGAGCACGCTCTGGGCCTGGCTGCCCCTAAAGGCCGCCTCGGCAAGCGTAGAGAGCTTCTCAGCAAGGTTCAGCAAAAGCTCGCTGACGTTTATGACCTGCTCGACCAACGCCAGAAAATCATCTTTAAGCTCCGCCGGCATTTTGGTCTTGCGCAACAGCAGCACCACCGCAAAATCCTCGGCGGCATCGGCAACGTCATCCTGATACGCCAGAAACCGGCTCAGCTCCAGACGCCCTACCGACAGAAAGTACATCTTGCACAACTGGTCCCGAAGCTTGTCCTTTATCTGGTCCGCCTCGTGCTCGGTCCTGGACATCAGGTTGTGCAGCTCTTCGATTTTGGCGTAGTCTTCGTCAACAAGGGCCTTGGCCAGAGGACGCACAAGCTCCACGCACTGGTGTACTTTTTTCGTGTGTTGGTGCAAATCAGCAAACGGTGACGGGCCGAAAAACTTGTTTAACAGTTTCATTGTTATCTCCTGTCAAGAACAGGTATAATACTACCCCCAACCGGACTCGGCAGTACCATAGAAAATTACAATTGCCATACCCTACCAATTGTCCGGCATTGTTAGTGGTTCTCGCCCGTCGGTCAAGCAAAAAATCAAAAATACGAATCAACTCGATTTGCGACTTGGGATTACAATCACACCAGGCTTCTCAGGATTTCAACGCCCTGCCGGATTTTATCGTCCCCGGTCGCGTAACTTATTCTAAAGTGCGTATCTTTTTCACTGAAGACGCAACCGGGTATGATGAGCAGGTTCTTTTTGATTGCCTTTTCGACGAAATCGCTGGCCGGCTGCATGGGAGACTTGACAAACGCATAAAACGCACCGCCAGGTCTGGTCAATTCAAACGTGTCTTTCAGACCCTCGTAGATAAGGTCGCGTTTTTTTCTGTACGCATTGACCTGGCTGCTGACGTCGTAATCCAGCGCAGTAATAGCGGCCTTCTGGAAAGGCGTCGGGGCGCAGACGAAGGTGTACTGCTGGATTTTGGTCATCTGCTCGACCACATCGGCTAAGCATTCGTGGGCGGCTACGTAAGCCAGTCGCCAGCCCGGCATACCGTAGGATTTGCTGAAGCCCCGCAGCACAAGTGTTCGGTCGTAGCACTCGGCTATACCCGCAGGCTCACCGTCATAGCAGAACTTCTCGTAAATCCGGTCGGCCAACACAATTATCTTCCTCTCGGCTGCAATCTCCGCAAGGGCCTCTAAATCCTGCCTTGAATAAACCACTCCGCTCGGATTGCACGGGGAATTGACTATAATCAGCTTGGTCTTTTCGGTAATCGCGCCGGCGATTTTGCCGACAGGAAGCTCAAAATCCGGGTAGCTGTCGACGAATACACATCTGCCGCCCAGCATATTGATGATATGCTTGTAGATAACGAAATAAGGGTCCGGAATAATCACCTCATCGCCCGGATTCACCAGTGCCATAAACGCGAGGAGCAGCCCCCCGCTCACGCCGCTGGCGACAAGCACGGCGGGATTTTCCCAGCCGAACTCGTCCCTGGTATAGTCAGCTATCTTTTCCCTCAGATAATCGTCGCCTGCCGTCTGCGAATATTTGTTCCAACCCTGCCGGATGGCATCTATCGCCTCCTGCTTTATCGGTTCCGGCACGTCGAAGTCAGGCTGACCGATTGAAAAGTTAATCGGGTCCTTCAGCGACGCCCCCAGGGCAAAGACCTTTCTTATCCCGCTGGCGTCAATCTTGATGGCCCTGTCTGCAATATACCTTTCCATTTGGCGCAAATATACTCTATTGCGGGCAATATGCAATAAGCTGTCAGTCCGTGGCGGTTTTTTACCCAAACCAACACGCTTCTGACCTGGCTGGATGGAGGAAAAAATTCGCAAATGCGTGAGATTTTTCTTGACCCCGAACGTCCCATAAAATATGATATAACTGTATTGTCTTCCGGCCAAAACAGGGCGTTGTTCTGCATCTGCTTTGCGGGCCGGGCGGCGAAGAAATGAGCGAGGATAATGGCTATTTTCCTGCAATACGCAACCAGCGTTTGCCCGGAGGTTTGCGCTGATTGTCTATCAAACCCCCCTGTCATAACCGATAATTGCCTTGTGGTTGATTATTCTATTAACGAGTCCTGGAGGAACCAAAAATGAAAAAGACAGTGACAACAATCATAACAGCCGTGACCGTGTTGCTTGTGTGCATTACTTCAGCCCGGGCAACCGTGTGGATGGACTGGGTTACCATTGCCGATACTGCCAATCCCAATGACATCCACGGTGACGGCTACGGCGGCGTCAATTACATATACCGCATCGGCAGATACGAGGTAACCAACAGCCAGTATTGCGAATTGCTCAATGCCGTTGCGGATGTCTGCGACCCGTATAACCTGTACAACCTCGATATGGGTGACACCGGCTACGGGGGAATTACTCGCACCGGAAGCGAGCCAAGCTACTCATACTCAGTCAAACCCGGCTATGGCAACAAACCGGTAAACCATGTGAGCTGGTACGACTGCCTTCGTTTTGCCAACTGGCTGCACAACGGCCAGCCGGCAGGACTCCAGAATTCCAGTACCACCGAGGACGGGGCCTACACCTTCAGTGGCCAGACAACCGTCAGCGGACGCAACTTTGACGCTCTGGTATGGCTTGCCGGCGAAAACGAATGGTACAAGGCAGCCTACTATGACCCCGACCTCGATGCCGGTCTCGGCGGTTATTGGGATTATGCCACGGCCAGCAATGATGTGCCGGATAACAATACACCGGACAACGACAGTGGCAACTCGGCAAATTACGATTATGCGATTTCCGGGCTGCCACGAACCGCGGATGTGGACGCCTATGGGCTTTCCGCAGGCGCTTACGGTACTTTGAACCAAAACGGCAACGTCTGGGAATGGAATGAAGCCATCATAGGTTCTAATCGCGGCGCCCGCGGAGGTTCGTACAGCAGTATCGCCGGGAATCTGCCTGCCTCTTATCGATTCGAAGAGCCGCCCAGCGGCGAGGGACCCGGCCTTGGTTTTCGGGTTGCCGCTATACCTTGTCGTTATGTGCTCTTCGGTGACTTGAACAATGATTGCAGAGTTGATTTTCTCGACGTTGCTTACATCGGCGCCAATTGGCTTGTTGATTGTGACATAACTCCGAACGACCCCGAATGCGAGCCGATAGATTACGACGGTGACGGCTGGGACTGGACGCTCGACTGCGACGAGGATGACCCCACTATCAACCCCGCAGCGACAGAAGTCTGCGACGGCCTCGACAACGATTGCGACACTTATTACGACGAAGACCTCACCGGACCTTTGTGTCCCTATCAGGACGGAGTCTGCACCGGAGCCTCACACCAATGTGGAGGCGTCAGTGGCTGGAGCAACTGCAACGATTCGACTTACCTCGCTTGGAGTGCAGATTACGAACCAAGTGAAATCACTTGCGACGGGCTCGATAACGACTGCGACGGCTCAGCCGATGAAGACCTGACAGGCCCGCCGTGCTCGAAACAGCAAGGTGTTTGTGCCGGCTCAACGCAGCTCTGCGGCGGAGTAAGCGGCTGGCTTACCTGTGACGACGGCGCCTATTCGGCCTGGAACCCGAACTACGAACCGAGTGAAATCACTTGCGACGGGCTCGATAACGACTGTGACGGTCAGACAGATGAAGGAATAGGTTCAATATGGTATCGTGATGCAGATGGAGATGGATACGGTAATCCAGGGAACAGTACCCAGTCATGTACGCAACCTTCCGAATATGTATCAAATAGCTCAGACTGCGATGACGGCGATTCCAGTGTTTATCCCGGGGCTGCAGAGGTTTGTGACGGCAAGGACAATGACTGCGATGGTACCCCGGATAATGGCAATCCTTCCACGATGTGCCCGCCCGGCTCTCACGTGATGAGCACCGCATGTTCGGCCGGAACCTGCGTAATAACAGCCTGTATGAGCGGCTACGGTGACCTGGACGGCACTTACAGCAACGGCTGCGAGTGCGCCCCAGACGGATACGAGCAAAACAATAGCTGTGTAGGTTCTTACGACCTTGGCAACGAATTAGACAACGATGACAACGACGACATCACGGTCACTGCAAGATTATCCTTCGATGGTGATGTTGATTACTACAGGTTCTATGCCGTAGATACCACCCCCATCTCCTCGCTCGACAGCTTTCACGTGCGGATACGGTTCTTGTCCAATCCTCTTAACGAGTTCAAGTTCTCAGTGTATAAAGACTCATGCAGCAATCTGGTCTACGACGGAGCCGGAACGTACGACGACGAAGGAGAGGTCATGCACGATGACTCGGCATTTTATTACGTCCGTGTCTACAGGAACACCGGGTCAGGCCAGACTACCTGCAACCAGTATACGATTAAGATGAATAACGAAGAGAATCCGTAACGGCCAGACCCCGTATAAGCCGTGTCCAGGAGTCAGGTATCAGCTTCTTGGGTTGTGGGGCACTGAACAAAAGTACTTTCACAGTGGTTGGGGACCAGGCAAAAAAAGGGGCCGGACAAGCGGAGGGAGAGGGAGGAGGAGAAACGCCCGACCCCCTTTCACTACTTATTCTACAGATTGCCAAAGCAATGTCAACCATCATCGGCGGTTTTTTTAAAAAAAACTGCAAGTTGCCGACACAACGCACCTGCAATCCTTCAAATTAGATTGTTGAACTTTGGCCCATAAGCCGCTATCATAGAGCAAGCGTGGTCTGGCAGAAAGCCTGAATGAAACCCAAAATTTGAGAGAAGGCACGAAATGGAAACGAAAAAGGAATCGCAAAAAAACGTCAAAAAAACCGGCAGCAGGCGGGATTTCCTGAAGAAAGCAGGCGCCGGCGCCGCCGGACTGGCGATGACGCAGTGGATAGCCAAACCCGCCGCAGCCGAGCAGAAACCGCCCCCAAGTCCCCCTGCCGAATTGTACAACGAGAAGTATCGCCCCCAATTTCACTTTACCCCGCGCAAAAACTGGACCAACGACCCTAACGGCCTGGTTTACTACAAGGGCCAATACCATATGTTCTTCCAGCACAATCCCTTCGGAATAAAGTGGGGCAATATGACCTGGGCACACGCTGTCAGCACCGACCTTGTACACTGGAAGCAGCTTGACGACGCCATCAAGCCGGATGAGCTGGGCACGATATTTTCCGGCTCGGCCGTCGTCGATTGGAAAAATACTTCCGGTTTGCAGACCGGCTCCGAGAATGTCCTTGTCGCGTTTTATACGGCAGCCGGCAAGTTCGCAAAGCCAGAGAAGAAAAAGTTCACGCAGTGCCTTGCCTACAGCAACGACCGCGGAAGAACCTGGAGTAAATATCAAAGCAACCCGGTCATAGAGCATATAAGGGGCGAAAATCGCGACCCCAAGGTAATCCGGCACAAGCCTACGCAAACGTGGATTATGGCCCTTTATCTCAGCAGCGATAATTTTATGCTTCTTTCCTCAAAGAACCTCAAAGAGTGGAAACAGTTGCAGGAGCTAAAGCTGCCTGGAAACGGTGAGTGCCCGGACTTTTTTGAATTGCCGGTCGATGGCGACCCCGCCAATACCCGCTGGGTCTTCTGGGGAGCCGACGGCAGATACCTGCTCGGAAGTTTTGACGGGAAGAAGTTCACCCCCGAAACCGGCCCGTTTGAATCGCGCGTCGGCAACTACTACGCCGCGCAGACCTGGAGCGACATACCCAAATCCGACGGACGAAGAATCCAAATCGCCTGGATGGCCGGCGGCAAATTCCCCAACATGCCCTTTAATCAGCAGATGTCAATCCCCTGCGAGCTGACCCTCCGCACTTTTGCAGAAGGCATTCGTCTTTGCCTGGTGCCCGTTAGGGAAATCAAGAACATCCGCAACGGACTGCACGCATGGAAAGACATTAATCTCAGACCCGGCGACAATCCGCTCTCCGAGATTCAGGGCGAGCTGTTTGAAATCGAATCGGAAATTGCACTGGCTGGCGCTTCTGAAGTCGGCTTTAACCTCCGCGGCACACCGCTCGTCTATAATGTCCAGGACAAAGAGCTTCACTGCCGCGGCGAAAAGGCAAAACTGCCTGACATAAACGGGAGAATAAAGCTGCACATTTTCGTCGATAGAACCAGCATCGAAATCTTCGCCAACGACGGACGCGTGTGTATGTTCCGGTGCTTTCCGCTCGATGCCGACAACACATCGCTTGAGGTCTTCACTCGCGGCGGAGACACAAAGATTCGAAGCCTGAATGTCTGGCCCCTCAAATCAATCTGGCGAAAAACGTAGATTCCCTGGCGAATCCTGATATCGAGGACAACTCGAATGCAACGGCGGTCTGAAACGACGGCCTGAATTAACGCCTTTCTATGGGCGCTGTCCGACATTGCCCGGCCCATTCCGTAGTCTGCAAGTGCGTCTGTTGCGCGCATAAAAAAAAAGGCGGCCGGACTAGCGGAGGGAGAGGGAGGAATTTCGCCCGACCACCGTTGGGGCAATATATTACAAACGCCCAAAGACCAGTCAAGACCAAAGTTAGGATTTTTCAAAAAATTTCTTTGTGACTCTCATACAGCCCCCCCAGGACGGATAATCTTTAGCAACCACCGCTTTTTTACTAACAGGTCAGCCGTTAAAAACTTCACATCGCAACCGGCTTGCACTATTTCCCACCGAATCGAAAGCTCCTGCACGCGCAGAGTCGAACCATATTAATACCGTCAGATTGCTTTACTAATTGGAGGCCCTGGAGCCTTTACCAATACAGACGGTTACTCTGCCGGAATGCTGCTGCCGGAGTCGTCCGCCTTTTTTGGGCTGGTCCCCCTGTTTTGAGCTATGCGGTATCCAGGCGGTTTTTGCCTGGTC
>JAUWKC010000066.1 GCA_030607345.1 Planctomycetota bacterium
CCATAAGGTCCCTGCCCGTAAATTATCCCGAAGTTTACGGCCTTGCAATTCGAACGCATCTCGCTCGTCACCTCTTCCAGACGCACGCCGTATATCTGCGACGCCACGAAGCGATGAATATCCCGGTCCTCGGCAAACGCCGCGTTCAGCGCCTTGTCTTTTGAAAAGTGCGCCAGCAGCCGCAGCTCTATCTGCGAGTAATCCGCGCTGAGGATGCAGTCACTCTTACTTGCCGGCACGAAGGCCGAGCGAACCTTCCTGCCGATTTCCGTCCGGATGGGGATGTTCTGCAGATTGGGACCGCTCGAGCTCAGTCGGCCTGTGGCCGTGATGGTCTGGTTGAACGAGGTATGCACCCTGCCCGTTCCCGCATTTATCAGCAAGCCGAGTTTATCCACGTAAGTGTTTCTCAGCTTGCTGAGCATCCGGTATCGAAGTATCAGCTCGATAATCGAATGCTGACCGGCCAGTTGTTCGAGCACTGACGCATCGGTGCTTCGCCCGCCTTTGCCGAGCCGTGTGGATTTCAACCCCAGTCGGTCGAAGAGAACTTCTGAAAGCTGTTTAGGTGAGTCGATGTTGAAGACAACACCCGCCGAGTCGTGGATTCTTTCCGAAACGCCTTGCAGCTCTTCGTTGATTTGGCCCGACATTTTTCTAAGCAGTTTCGTGTCGAGTGACACGCCGTTGTATTCCATAGCTGCCAGCACCGAAACCAGCGGCATCTCGACCTGCTCGAACAGCTCCTTGAGCTGAGGTTCCGCATCGAGCCTTTCCTTCAGGTAACCGTAAAGCTGAAACGTTATGTCGGCGTCCTCGGCGGCGTACTCACAGGCGGCCAAAGTATCAACCATATCGAAAGTGAGCTGGTTCTTGCCTTTGCCAATAAGCGCCGAGATTGGCACGCACTGATAATTCAAAAAATCCAACGCCATATTATCAAGAGAGTGACTGCTCCGCAGAGGGTCCAGGCAATAAGACGCCACCATAGTGTCAAAATCAATACCCTTCAATGCCAGCCCGGCATTCTTGAGAACAAGCAGGTCGTATTTTATATTCTGCCCGACTTTCTTAACCTTTTCGTCCGCCAGTATCGGCGCGAGTTTCTCACGCACAGTTGCCGCATCCAGATGCCCCGTGCCAAGCGGCGCCTTTACGGGAAGGTAAAACCCCGTCCGCCCCTGCCAGCAAAAGCTCATACCGACAAGCTCGGCACGCATAGCATGAATCGATGTAGTCTCCGTATCGATGGCAAACAGCTTCTGCCGCTTAAGCTGGACAAAAAATTTCTCGAATTTCTCCTGTGTGTCGATGAGCTGGTAATCGTGCTCGACCGTCTTCGCCGACGCCGGCTCGCCGGGCTCCTGCCGAAACTGCGGTTTAGCCGCTATCGTCTGTTGTGTTTCCGATGGAACCGACAGCCCCAATTGCATGAGCAGACGCCAAAAGCCAAGCTCGGTAAAAACCTCGGCAAGTTCGGCCTCGTTGAATTCTTTTACAGCCATCGCCTCATAGTCCACCTCCACCGGCACGTCGCAGTCGATAGTTACCAGTTCCTTGCTCAGCGAAAGTATGTCTCTGGATTTGCGAAGATTCTCGCCGCGCTTGCCCTTTATTTCATCGGCGTGCCTGTACAAATTCTCAATGGTCCCGTATTCCTGTATCCAGCCGATGGCCGTTTTCGGACCCACGTCCGGAATGCCCGGAACATTGTCCGTCGCGTCGCCCTGCAGCGCAAGACACTCGACAAATTGCGCCGGCGTAATCCCCAGCTTTTCCTTCAGCGTGTTAATGTCGGTGCGTGTGTCGGTCTTGATGTCGAAGGCGCTTATGTGTTCCTCAAGCAACTGCAGGATGTCCTTATCTTTTGAGCAGATAAAGACTTCATACCCATCGGCGGAGGCCTTCTTGGCAAGTGTCCCCATCAGGTCGTCGGCCTCGAAGCCTTCCACCCGAAGAACCGGTATCCGAAGTGCGCCGAGTATCTGTTCGATTCGGTCAATCTGAACGGGCATATCGTCCGGCATCGGCGGGCGCTGCGCCTTGTATTTCCGATACAATTCGTGCCTGAAAGTCGGCGCCTTGCTGTCCATCGCCACGACAAGCATATCGGGCTTGCGACGCCGCATAAGACCCAGCATCGCCATCGTGAATATGTATGTCGCCTTTGTCGGTTCGCCGGTCGGACTGGTCAAACTCCGAGTCATCCGGGCGAAATATGCGGCGTAAATGTGTGCGTGCCCGTCAATTATGTAAAGGGTCCTGCCCATCACCGCCACTCTATTGCTTCAGATTTGTCCTGTCAATAGGCCGATGCCCCTTAGCAAGCTGCTCGGCGCTCAGATTGACCCTCCGGCAAAAATATTCACCAGAAAAACGCCGCGCCCTCTGCAATCTTGGCCCGATTGTGGTATCATACCATCCGAAGTCCGACAGGCTTAAAACCAATCGACCGCAACTGCAAAATCTTGTTGAAAGGTTTATGTAATGAAATCACTGAAGCTTTTGGCGGTTTGTTTTGTTCTGCTTATTGCCGCGGCCGCTGACGGACGCGATGTCCATCCCGAGTACCTCAAGGCCGTTACCGATTACGCCGACGCCCTCATACTGCACGCACGCGATAGCTACGGAGACGTACACTCGCCCGTGTTCGTCGCAGGCGGCATCGACCTGCACACCAATCAATTCGTCCGCGCCAATCTCGAAGGACAGGGAATCCGACAAGGCGACCGCGCCTACGGCGCAAACCCACACCACGATTTGAACCTCTACCAGATACTCTACGCCCTTACCGAAATAACACACGAAAAAAAATATGCCCGGCAGGCCGACAATGCACTTCAATGGTTCTTCAAAAACTGTCAAAGCCCTGCCACAAATCTGTTCGCCTGGGGCGAGCACCTCCACTGGGACGTCGAGGCCGAAACCTGCAAGGGAAGAGACATTCACGAGTTCTACCGCCCCTGGGTCCTCTGGAAACACTCATTTGAAATTGCCCCGGAGCCCTGCAAAAAGTTCGCAAAAGGCCTTTGGGACCATCAAATCTACAACCACTCCGGAGATTTTAATCGCCATGCAAAATACTCCGAGCACGGACCGGGCCGACACTGTAACATCTCTCGCCATGCCGGCTTTTGCATCGCCACCTGGGGACACGCTTACCAACGAACCGGCGACCCCATATTCTTAAAAGCAATCGAGCGGGTCCTCATATTCAAACAAGCCAGCCGACATCCCGTCACCGGCGCCCTGCCAAGCGACCGCGCGGCGCTTTCCGTCAATCAGTGGCTCCACGATATCACAGGCGAGGAAATAAACCTCCAGCACGCCCCACGAATCGGCGGACTGCATTCACACGTAGCCGGTACGTTGTCGCTTGCCATCGACCTGCATGAAGCGGCGCAGTTTGTACCGCCGGAGCTCAAAAAAATGATGCTCGATTTTGCCGCCACAGAAGACGAGCACTTCTTAAAATACCACGAAGGCCTCGGCGAGCATTCCGAGCATCTCTTCGTCGACCTGGGCGGGGTAAGCACTATGAAACCATTTGCCCTCGGCCGCTCCTTCTGTCCCATCTGGGACTTCGTCTACGGAAAGGCCACCGAAGCACAGGTCGCTATGATTTGCTGCGAAAGGTTAAAACAGCTCGACGACGGCCAGGTCCGCAAAGGTTACAAGGGCCTCGTTACCGCCTGCGCAAACCGCTATCTAAAGAACGACCCCCCTGCCGAAGCCATTAAAAAGCCCGGCATCATCGACGATGTCATCCTGCTTATGACCGTCGCTTACGAGTTCTCACACCATAAGAAATTTCTTGACCGCGCCGATTACTTCACCGACCTCGGTATCCAGAAATTCCTCGACATATCCCCCCTGCCGCGCGCCGCCGCAGGCTTTACCCACTACGAAGCAATAACCCGCGCCGACACTATGATGATGGCCCTCTTGCAGCTATACCTCACGCAAAACGACCTGAAAATCACCACTCCTCTCATCTACACCGACAGGTAAAAAACCGCCCGACCAAAACCCTGTCGTGCCGGAGTGACGACGCGATTTTCTATTTCTGACCGCTTCACTCCACAATAAAATGCTCGCCTCGCCGTTCCCTTCGTCCGGAAATCCAAATACCCCTCACCGCAATCTCATCATTTCTTAACTTGCCACATATTCCACAGAATAACGCCGCAATACTCTTAGCCCTCGACAGCCTATCGGCTCTGCCTCGAAATTACAACTCTTTTTGTGTATTTTTCCCCACCATCAATCTTGACAACCGAAACCATACTGTGTATAGTCGCCCCGTCTGGATGAGCTTGTCAAATTAATTGTTCCAAAAACCTGTTCGGAAAGGACAAAACTATGAAAGCCACAAAAATCCTTTTCTTCGTGCTCCCGGCAATCGTCACGGCAGGCTGCACCGTCGCCCAGTTGCCGGAGCCCTCCCTCAGGGCCGACCTCATGGCCCAGCCCGGCATCGTAAAGGCGTACTTCCTTTTTCCTGAGGCCCCCTTCGAGTCCTGTCACGCCTCCACCATAGCCGAGGCAAAAGACTATTTCGTCTCAGCCTTTTTCGGCGGAACCGGTGAAGGCAACAAAGACGTCGGCATCTGGCTTTGCCGAATAAAAAAAGGAACCGACAATCGCTCCGTCCCCGTCCAGGTCGCAGACGGCGTTCAATACAGCTCCGCACCTTCAGGCGATGTAAAACGCTGGCCCTGCTGGAACCCCGTCCTGTATCAGGCCAAAGCCGGCCCGCTGCTGCTGTTCTACAAGGTCGGCCCAAATCCCGATACATGGTGGGGCATGCTCAAGACAAGTAACGACCAGGGCAAGACCTGGTCCCAGGCGCTGCGCCTGCCCGAAGACATCGCCGGACCCGTAAGGGCAAAGCCCGTGCTGCTCGATGACGGCACGCTTTTGTGCGGTTCGAGCACCGAAAACAAAGGCTGGCGCGTGCACATGGAATTCACCAAAGACCTCGGCAAAACCTGGAGCAGAACCGACGCCCTTAACGACGGCAAAGACTTCCCCGCCATTCAGCCGACCATCCTCAGAAATCCAAACGGAATGCTGCAGATTCTCTGCCGTAGCGACAGCAACCTCCGCCAATCCTGGTCCGCCGACGCCGGAAAGACCTGGACGCCTATGACAAAATCCATCCTCCCCAATCCCAGCGCAGGTATTGACGCGGTAAGACTCCGCGATGGGCGACATCTCTTGGTTTACAATCACTCGACGGGTGACACCGGGGGACGCTCCAAAATGAACGTTTCCGTCACCAAAGACGGTGAGCACTGGAAAGCCGCCCTCAAGCTCGAAGACGGCAAGACAATCGGCGGCAAAAACGCCTACGGCGCCTATCCTGCGGCGATTCTCGGCTCCGACGGCCTCGTCCATATCACTTACACTTGGAAACGCGATTTTATAAATTATGTTGTCATCGACCCGGATAAGCTTATCCTGCGCGATATGCCCGACGGCAATTGGCCCGACTAAGGCGACGACAAAAAAACATTTAAGTGGTCTGCAATAAGGAGATATATCATGGAGCACGAAGTTTTATATCGCCCGGCTTATGCCCTGCTAAAGATAGAGCTGGCGCAGGGCGAGTCAGTCTCCGCCGAGGCAGGCGCAATGGTCAGTATGTCCAGCGGCATCGCAATGGAGACCAAGGCAAAAGGATGCGTCTTCAGTGCACTCAAAAGAAGCGTATTGGGAGGCGAGAGCTTCTTCATCAACACCTTCAGGGCCGATGAGCCCGGCGAAGTGACCTTTGCCCCCCCGCTGCCGGGCGACATATACGCCGCGGAGCTTACCGGCAGCACCTTGTACGCGCAGTCCGGCTCCTACATCGCCTCCTCGCCCGATGTGCAGGTCGATACCAAGTGGGGCGGCGCAAAAACGTTCTTCTCGAAAGAAGGTCTGTTTCTGCTGAAACTCTCCGGTTCCGGACACGTGTTCCTCTCCAGCTACGGCGCCATTCACCAGGTCGAGCTTGCCCCGGGCCAGCAGTATATCGTGGATACTGGCCATATGGTCGCCTTCGACGAAAGCGTCCAGTACAATGTCAAGACCGCCGGCGGCATCAAGTCAACTCTCTTTAGCGGCGAAGGCCTTGTCTGCCGCCTGACCGGACCAGGCCGAATTATGATTCAGTCCAGAAGCACCGACGCCTTCCTCTCTTGGCTGATTCCAAAACTACCGAAGAAAAAAAACTAAAAAACGACAACCAAACGCTTCACATCGCCTGCGCCGATTGTCTAATCTGTTTCTACGTCAAAAAACCTTCGCCGCAAGCCCGGCAACTCTTTCGACAATCTCTCTTACCTCCAGCCGCCGCACCCCTCAACCTTCCTTCACGAGCCCCGATTCACGAAACACGATTCACGAGATACAAGAAAACACTTGTAATGTTGGCAGTAATTTAATAACGTATGGCCTATTGATTTTGTATTGATGCTGTGAACCGAGGATGATATGCCAAAAGAGCAGATTCTTATGAAAATGTCACAAAAACTTAATCTGTCAAAAAGACGCCAATCGCGCACTCAAGCCAGGATGAACGGGTTAGTCACCGCCACATCGCTGGTTGCTGCACTGCTGGTGGCCCTCGGAGCTTTGCCGGTCAAGGCTAAGGCCAATGTTCAGTTCGACGGCAAAAAGTGTTATCTTTCGGACAAGCCGGAGGCGCTCCGAGTCACCAGCCAGGGCTATCTCGAGTGGGTAACGCCAGGCCCGCAACAACAACTCTGCGTGCGCCTGGACCAGATGCCGCTCCGAGAGGTCGGCGACATTGCCGAAGTGCGGTACCTCTATAAGGCAGATGGCCCGCCGCCGGCAGCCGGAGACGAAAAGCGACACACCCAGCCGGATGACCCTTGCCGCATTTCGCCCGCACGCAACTTCCGCATCGGCCTGTTCGATTCCAACGGAAAAGGCTATGTCGAAGCTGACGGATATGGCCGCAAAAATGATATATGGAAAGGGTACCTCGGCTACTATGCCCACGTTGTCCCCCACATCAGCCCCGAAGCCAAATACCTGACCCACGACGGCAAGGTGAACCTGCCCGGCAAGATGCTCAAGCGGACCAACCCGCACAGTCCAACCTTGCTTGATGCGTCGGCCGGTTCCCAAATTCGTGCCGGCATCAGTGGCTTTGGCGCGCCGCTCGGACGCTTCGTACCGCTTTTCGTGCGGCTCAAACGGACCGGCCCCACCACCGTACATTTCACTGTGACCATAGATAACGTTAATTACCTTCGCATCGAGGAAGACGCCTCCAATCAGCCCCGCAAAATCGATGTGCTCAGCATTTATTTTCCTAAGCAGTGGCCCCACGCAAAGATAACTCTGGCCCCGATGTCGGCCGCCAGGTCGCTCCTAAAGCCGAAGCTCAAACCCGCCTCGATGCAGCATGTCAACGTTTACAAGGAGCCGGGACGATTCGGAGGCTGGCCCGCCGGATACAGCGCAAACCAATGGATTTGGGGCAACGAGATAATGGTCGCCTTTCGACGCGGCTACTACAAAGCCAACCCAACCAGTCACACCGTCGACTGGAGCAAGCCCAGCCGGAGATGCCAGGCCCGAAGCCTCGATGGTGGTCAAACCTGGACCTTAGAAGAACCAGCGGAGACGCGCGCCAAGCAGGGCTGGCCCGACCCAAGCACCGGCGGAATAAACTTCGCCCATCCTGACTTCGCCATGAAGGTGGGCGGCCGCTTCTCAATCTCCTACGACCGCGGCAGGACCTGGCAAGGACACTATGCCTTTACGGGTATCGACCTTAACATGACCTCCCGCCACGATTACATGGTCCAGGGGCAGAAGGAGTGCCTGTTCTTCCTCTCCGCCGCAATGCCGCAGGTCAGCGGCTCCAACCACAACGACCG
>JAUWKC010000097.1 GCA_030607345.1 Planctomycetota bacterium
ATAAAGCCAAAAAAGATATACGGTACGCGGTCGCTGCCTGGCCCTAAAACAAGAAACACCCATCAGAAGTTTATTTGCATGTTCCGCGAAATTCTGCTTGCAAGGATGGATGTGAGGGGTCAGAATGAGCGGGAACGTTATTTTGAAATGCCCGAAAAGATGTGCAGGAGGCAGGGCCGGGCTGTTATGTAGGGAGGCGAGAAATGGCTGGCAAAGTACAATCATTTGGGTTGGCTGTTTTTGTGTGTATGTGGGTGGCGGCGGGGTGTGTTCCATCGGCCATCGAGAAGGATACGCAGGCACCGCTGTCGGTTGAGCAGAGGCAGGCCATGCTGGTGCGGGAAATCAGCCGGAAGTTCGAAAATCCAAAGGCGCATTTCGAGCTGGGTCAGTTATATCAGGAGCAGGGACGGTTTGGCGACGCGGAGTTTCATTACAGGACGGCGATAAGTTTCGATGCGGTGCACTGGCCGGCACGGGCGGCGTTGGTTAAGGTGCTTGAGCAAAGCAACCAGGCAGCCACGGCAAAGCAGACGGCAGAGGCTTTTATGAACGAGGTGGGCACTTCGACGGAAAACCTGCTTGGGCTTGGCAGGGCGTTTCAAGAACAACAGGAGGACAATTACGCGTTGGCATGCTACCGGCAGGCGCTGCGTGCGGCGCCGGACTCGCCGGAAACGCATAAGCGATTAGGTGACTTCTATTGGGGCAAAGGGGACGAGGTTCGAGCTGAGGAATATTACAGACGTAGTTTTGAACTGGACTGGAATCAGCCGGATGTGGCCCACCAACTGGGTCTGTTGGGGCGTGTGATACGGGTGGCGCCGGAGAAGTCCGGTCAACCAACTGAAAACCAGACGAGCCAGTAACGCTTGTGAGCGATTTTTGTGGCCCTGTAGTGAATGGATGCACTGCAGGGTTTTGTTTGTGGTTACCTGTCGGGGCCGGCAGTTGGTTGTGCTTTCTGAGATTCGTTAACCTTCGTTCTGGTCTGTGGACTCCTGTTCAGGCTCGGCGGCGGATGTATCGGTTGTAACGTCGCCTTGTTCGACCTGCACATTCTCGATGGGCTGGCCGGTCGGGACGACAACGACGTTGACGGTGGCGGTTAAATCATCGGCATATTTGAGCGTGACCTGCGTAGTTCCCACCTGCTTTATATTCTCGGGCAATTGTACGATTTCGTCGGCGACTTCGAATCCCTGCTCTCGCAGATTGCCTGCGATATCGCGAGCGGCAATCGAGCCGAAGAGATGTCCCTGCTCGTTTGCCTTGGCTGCCAAGACGGCTTCGGCGCCATCGACGGCCACGGCTGCCTGTTCGAGGCGTTTTCGCTGGTGTATTCTCTGCTCGGCGCGCTTAGCTTTTTCTTTAGCCAGAACTTTTACATTCGCTTCGGTTGCAATGGCAGCCAGTCCCTGGGGCAGGAGATAATTCCTTGCGTACCCGGGGTTTACTTCCACTATATCGCCGAGCCAGCCGACGTTCTTAATATCCTCACAAAGCAAAACCTTCATATTGTGTACCTCATATCTTTGTACTCAAGCGTTTTTTGCGGCCCTTTATCTGTTAATACCTGCCCGTTTGGTTGTTAGCCGAACTTTCTTACGTGGTGTAGGGCAGCAGCGCCATAAACCTGGCGCGTTTGATAGCTTTCTTGACCTTTCTCTGGCAGCTCGCACAGTTGCCGCTGCGTTTTCGTGAGTATATTTTGCCTCGATTAGTAAGGAGTTTGCCCAGGGTGTCGGTGTCCTTGTAATCGACGTACTTTACGCCTCTTCTGCAGAAGCGACATTGTGTCTGCTCGCGAACCGCTGTGGTGCGCGTCGTCCTGCGAGAGGTTCTTCTGTTAGTGTTAGTTCTTACCGCACTCATCCGTTACCTCATACTCAATCTTGTTCCTGGTTGACAGTTATAACCTGGTTTCTGCAATTGCGAATTTTCAAAAGGGTATATCATCGTTCTGGGGCTGGCTGTCGGCTCGGTTGTCTGGGGCCTGGGCCGGCGTGTCGGCCTGCTGTGAGCCTGACAGGTTTCGTTGTTCGTTGGCGCCTGCGCCGGCTGCCGGGCCGCCCGGGAGAAATTGAGAGGTTTCCACGGTGACTCTGTGCCTGCTTCGCCTGGTTCCGTCCTGGGCCGTCCAGCTATCAAAAGTGAGCCTTCCTTCGATGAGAACGGGACTTCCTTTGCTGAGATACTTGTTGATATTCTCAGCCTGTCTGCCGAATGCCCTGCAGTCAACAAAGCAGGTTTCTTCTCGCTGGTTGCCGTCCTGTCCTTTCCGTTTGCGGTTCACAGCCAGCCCGAAATCAACCACCGCCGTCTGATTAGGCGTATAAGAGAGCTGTGGGTCGCGAGTGAGGTTCCCCATCAGCAACACTTTATTAAAGTTGGCCATTTTCAGTCTCCACTGTTTTGGTTGTCTTTGGTTTTCTCATTTTATGTACAGCGATTCGCCGAGCCATTACGTCGCAGTTGGCGGGAGCGGATTCGGCTGCTCAAGGCTGCTGTTGCTCATATTCGTCGGTTACCTTTTCACTGTTGATTTGCTGCTGGGTTTGTTCTTCTGCCTGTTTGGCGTCTTTTTGCGATTCATCCGGTTGTGGTTGTTCGATATCGGGCGGTATCGTCTGAGGCGGTTCGCTCTCGGTGAGGGGCTGCGGTTGCTGCCGGTCTTGTTCGGCAGGCTCGGCAGCGGTTTTGTCTGCTGCGGCGTCTGAGCCTTGCTCTGCAGGTGTGTGCTCGGTCCGGGTTTTTTGGGCGTCCTGCTGCTGCTGGGCCTTTTGCATTCTCTTGTGGGCGGCCGTTGCGGGGGTGTCTTTTTCAATTTCGTGCTCTCTTGCTTCGGCCGAGAGGACCAAGACGCGCATGATTTGGTCCGAGAGTTGGACGTTTCTTTCTATCTCACGGATTTTTTGGCCGTCGGCTCTGAAAAAACAGAGGATATATGTTCCACGGTTCTGCCCGTTGATTTTGTAGGCGAGCCTGCGTTCATCCCACTTTTTTATCGAAGCAATTTCAGTCTGTGCCTTTTCGAGGATGTTTCTTATTCTTGTTTGGACGCCGTCCCAGTCTGCTGCCGCCTGAGACGAGTCAACGAGGAACATAGCTTCGTAGAGCTTATTCACAATACTTTCAATGCCTCCCAAGTCAACTTCGATTTCCAAATTGCATATTTTAATTGAATTTGTTCATTGCCGCATCGATGCCGTATTCGGTCCAGCAAAGCACGGCTTCGTGCGCTCTTTCGATGGCATCGTCGAGCAGCGGCTTTTGTTCCTCGGTCGGTTTGCCGAGGACATAATCGACGGCGTCCTGTGTTGTGCTGCTTGCGATACCTATTCGTAGCCGGTTTATATTTTCTGTGCCGAGGGTCTCTATAATGTCAGCCAGGCCGTTATGCCCGCCCGCGGAGCCGTTTGGTCGAATCCGAATTGTGCCCGGCTCAAGGGCCATATCGTCTGTTATGACGAGCACATCTCGGCCGCTGAGCTTATAAAAGCCCATCGCCGTTGCGACCGGCAGGCCGCTTCTATTCATAAATCGCCAGGGTTTTAACAACATCAGCCTTTTACCTGCAAATTCACCTGTGCCGAAGAGAGCACCGAATTTTTTCTTTCTCACTTCTATGTTCAGGGCCTTTGCCAAAGAGTCCACGGCACGGAAGCCCAGGTTGTGCCGCGTCCCGGCGTACTCGCTTGTCGGGTTACCCAGTCCGACGACCATTTTAGTTTCTGCCATAGCATCTATATTCCACACCAAAGCAGCTACTTGCTTTCCTTTTCAGTGGATTCTTTAGTTTTTTGTTCCTGTTCAGCCTCTTTAGCCTCGGTGATGACTTCGGGAGCGGCCGGGGCTTCTTCTTCGATTTCTTCCGTAGTCCTGGGTGTAACGATACGGCAGGCTGCGACCAGCGTGGCCGGGTCGCTGAGCAATTTGACACCTTCCGGCAGCTCGATGTCCTGAGCGTGCAGCACCCCGCCGACGTCGAGCTCTTTGATGGAGACAACTATCGACTCGGGGATATTTGTTACCTTGCACTCGACCTCGAGACGGTCGGTATGCTCTTCTATAATCGCGCCTTGTTGCGTGCCTTTTGCGGTACCCTTGAGCTCTATTGGGACCGACACTCTGACCGCCTCGGTTACGTCAACTCTGATGAGGTCCGCGTGGATAATGTTTTTTCCGAGGTAGTCGTACTGAATGTCCTTAATGATGACTTTTTCCTTTTTTCTGCCGACCTGGACGTCGAAGAGGCGAAGACCGTGATGGACAGCTTCGACAAAACTGTGCTGGTCGAGAGAGATTGCAGCCGGCTGCTTTTTGTGGCCGTAGACAATTGCCGGTATTCGTCCCTGCCTGCGGAGTTTGGCGGCGGCAGTTGAGCCGGTTTGTTCACGCTTCTGCGCCTTGAGTGACAATGTTTTTTCCATGTTTTGCTGACCTTTACCTACATAAGCGGAATTTGCATTCGCGTTTTCCTGTTTTGATTTTCAAAAATTATTAAACAACCTGCTGATGGATTCATCTCTGTGAATTCTTTTTATTGCTTCTCCCAACATAGCTGAGACGGTCAAGACAGTGATGTTAGGAAGCTCTGCGGCGTTTTGTCCGAGTGGTACAGTGTCGGTAACCACTATCTCGTCAACGGGGGCTTGTGCCAGGCGTTCCGGCGCGTTGCCGGCAAAGATGCCGTGGGTGGCGCCTACATAAATCTTCTCTGCGCCCCGCTGCCTGACCAGTTTTGCGGCACTGCAAACCGTTCCGGCTGTGGCTATAATGTCGTCGCACATGAGGACATTTCTGCCCTTGACGTCTCCGATAATCTCATGTGCCTCGACCTCGCTGCCGCTGGTGCGTTTTTTATGGACGATTGCCAGTTCCCCGCCCAAGTGGCCGGCGAACCTCGAGGCGATTTTCATATTTCCGACGTCCGGCGAGACAATGGTAAGCTTGTCGATTTTCTTATTTCTGAAGTACCTGCTTAAGACGAGCTCACCGGTCAGGTGGTCGACGGGTATGTCGAAGAAGCCCTGAAGCTGCTGTGCGTGAAGGTCTATGGCGAGTACTCGGTCGGCGCCGGCGCAGGTGATGAGATTGGCGACGAGCTTGGCGGTGATGGGAACCCGCCCTTCGGCTTTTCTATCCTGGCGGGCGTAACCGAAATAGGGTATGACCGCGGTGACGCGTCTGACAGATGCCCTTCTCAGACAGTCCAGGAAGATGAGGAGCTCCATCAGGTTTTCGTCCACAGGTCTGCAGGTTGACTGGATGACGAAGCAGTCTCTGCCTCGAACGTCATCCTCGAGCTTTATGACTTTTTCGCCGTCGGGAAAGGTGTCGATTTTTGCGCCTCCGACGGGAACGCCGAGATATTTGCATACGGCTACTGTCAGCGGCGTATTGCCGCTGCCGGCGAAAATCTTCAGGTTTTCGCTCAAAAACATTCTGTCCATCGCGTTTGCACCTCGTTCTCAGTCATTCGATACGAATTGTTCTGCATTCTCGTTCGCGACGACCGCACCGGGTGGGATATGCGTGCCGTTTTTCACATCGAGCGGGGCAATCAGGGTTGCTCCGGCGCCGATGGAGCAGCCGTCGCCTACCTTTGTCCGGCTTGCCGCCTCTTGGCCGATGGGGTCTGCCATTATGGTTCCGGCGCCGATATTGACATTACAGCCGATTTTCGCCTCGCCGTGGATATACACGAAAGGCTCGATGACCGTGTCGGCGCCGATTTGTGCCCGTGCGTCAATCCAGGTATTGTCGGGGTCAACTATTGTGACGCCGCTGTTCATCAATTTGCGCTGAATCCTGCGCTGCATAATTTTGCTTGCCTGACTGAGCTGGTCCCGACTGTTGACGCCCATAGCCTCTTCGGGCCGAACGGCCGTAACCGCCCCGACTTTACGACCTGCGGCGATGATAACAGACAATACATCTGTCAGATAGTATTCATTTTTGACGTTATCAGGCTTTATTTTATCGACGGCCTCGAAAAGGACCTTGTTGTCGAAGATGTAATAGCTCGGGTTAACCTCGCGGATTGCAAGCTGCTCAGGCGTGCAGTCGCTATGTTCGACGATGCCCTGGATAGTGCCGTTTGCATCTCGTATTATCCGGCCGTAGCCGGTCGGGTCGTCAAGAACTGCCGTTGCGAGCGTTGCGGCGGTTTGCTGGACCTGGTGCTCTTTGATGAGTGTTTGCAGGGTCTCGGCCCGAATCAATGGTCCGTCGCCGCAGAGAACCAGGATTTCGCCTTGAAAGTTCTCCAGGTACGGCTTGCAGCACATCACGGCGTGTGCTGTGCCTTTCTGCCGGTTTTGCTCGACCCATACGATATCGTCGGCCTGACTGAATCGCTTTTTGACCTTTTCGGCGCCGTAGCCAATCACCACATAGAGCTTTTGCAGGCCCGCCAGCCGGCAGGCATCGAGCACATAGGCCAGCATTGGCCGGCCGCATACCTCGTGTAGGACCTTTGGCAGGTTTGTGTTCATCCGGCGGCTGATTCCTGCCGCTAATATAATGGCTACCCTTTCAGAGGCCATAGTGCTTCGATTTCAGGTTTTTTTGCTTAAGTTTTCAATTTAAGAGCTACCCGGCCAGGACTTGAACCTGGAATGGGGGCACCAAAAGCCCCTGTGTTACCAATTACACCACCG
>JAUWKC010000187.1 GCA_030607345.1 Planctomycetota bacterium
CGCTGCAAGAACCGCCAAACCTGCAGCAATCCTGATTAACAGTTTCTTGGGGGTTAAGCCTTCAATCATTTGTCAGCTTGACCTGCCGCTCGGCGTTTCGTTCCTGTCCAGGACCGGCCGGGTGCAGACAACGTCCAATCAACTCTATCGCCGTGCACAATCTCGGCCCCAGCCGAAGCACCGTACCGGACTCGACTATGTAAATCCTCTTATCTTTGACAGCAGGCAACGTCGGCCACTTACTCCAAAAGACCTCTGCGTTTTGCTGCTGCCCGCCTATATCGCTTTTGCTCATTGCCGACTGAATTATAACTTCCGGACCGCAGGCCAGAAGCTCTTCCGTGCCTATCTGAGGGTATTGGCTTATTGTCCGGCCTATGGCGTTTTCTCCGCCGGCCAGCTCGATTAGTTCGTTTATGAACGTATTAGCCGAAGCCACACGCAGCGGTTCAGCTTGGACCACCCACAACACCCTAACCCTGCGAGTCGAACTAAACTTGGATTTCAAATCGTCCATTCGCATCTTGATGCGGTCGAGCAGCTCCTGGCCTTGCTGACGGCGCCCCGCCACGACTGCAATCCGGCCAATAGCCGCCAGAAGGTCCTCGATTTTCTCTATCTTAACGGTCAGAACTTTTAGCCCCAGCCGGTTCAATGTCTGGGCCGCTGCTTTTTGCTGGGCAAAAGAAAGCGTAACCACCAAATCGGGTTTCGCTGCAATGACGGCTTCGACGTTAGGCTGCCAGAATGTCCCCACTTTTCTCTTGTCAGCCGCTTCCGGCGGATAGTCGCTGTCACTGGAGACCGCCACGACTTTCTCACCAAGCCCCAGCTCGAATACAATCTCCGTAACATTTGGCGCCAGCGCAACAATTCTCGTCGGCTCGCCAGGCAACCCGGCGTCATTTGGCTCGGAAGTAATATCGCCGCTGCCGCCCAGGTAATGTGCAGACAGGACAAATAACACCGCCAAGGCAAAGGCAGCCGTAAGTATTGCCCATATTTTCGTCATCGTCAGGTTCGCTTAAATTGCTTTTCAAGCTCAGCCATTGTGAATTTTATAGTGGTCGGCCGTCCGTGCGGACAGCGTTCCGCCCGTTCGACTCTTTCACGGTCTGCCAGCAGTTGTTCTATTTCACTGTTGCTTAGTTTCTGACCGGCCTTTATCGCGGCCTTGCACGCAGCCATATTCAACACCTCGGCAAGCAGCTTTTCGCCATCCTGAACCAGCACCTCGTCGGTCAGCAAATCGAGCATGTCACGCACGAACTCAGCCGGCGACGCCTTCGACAACATCACGGGAAAAGCCTGCACCGCCATAGTCTTTGGGCCAAACGGCGCCAGTTCTATCCCAAGCTCTTCAATCAATTCAGCATTTTTCCCCACGGCTTCAGCTTGCGCGTCGGTCAACTCGAAACTTTCGGGGATGAGCAGCCTTTGTGATTCGAGTTTGCTGTTTCGGATTCGCCGCGACAGGGCATTATACATTATTCGCTCGTGAAGTGCGTGCTGGTCAACGATAATAAAACCGTCTTCGACCTGTGCGACTATGTAGCTGTCGTGTATCTGCACGGCCTTGAGCCCGTCTTTTGCGTTCGACTCGGCTTTACCATCAACCGCCCGGCGTCCCTCGTATCTGAACTGCTGTTCTGTGCCGACGGGTTTGTGTTTTCTGAAGAACTCGGCCATTGCATCGGCAACCCCCTGCCTTGCGGGGCCGGCGGACCCCGTATCCAGCCTGCTTTGCCCCGAAGCTGCTGTCTGCGGCAGTCTTGCGCGGGTCTCGAAATTCGAGCCAAGAAGTCTTTCCCGCAGGCATCCTAACAGTTGTGAGTGAACCAGGTTCGCGTTGTAAAACCTTACCTCAATCTTTGTCGGGTGTACGTTTATGTCCACGTCCTCGTACGGCATCTTGATAAACAAAAAGACAACGGGAAATCTATCGGGCTCCAGGAACCCGCGGTATGCTTCCTTGACGGCGTGCGATATGAATTTGTCCCGTACGAACCGCCCGTTCAAAAACACGTACTGCAACTTGTTATTTGCCCTGGCGATGCCCGGCGTGCCCAGCAGCGCCAAAACATGCAGCCCCTTCTCATTCGATTCATTCTCAATCAGGTTTTCCGAAATCTCGCCGGATAGCAGCTCGGCTATCCGCTCGCGAAGGCTTTGGCCGGCCGCCAGCCGGTAAAGCTCCCGCCCATTGTGGCCCAGGGTCATATCCAGACTGCTTTTCGCCAGCGCAATTCGCGTAAACTGCTCGCTGATGTGGCCCATTTCGGTATTGGAGGTCTTCAGGAACTTGCGCCTGGCGGGGAGTTTATAGAAAAGATTCCTCACCTGAACTGTCGTGCCGTAATCACCGCTGCACGGGCTCACAACACCCTTTTGGCCGCAATCAACCTCGATACAGTTGCCCCCGGAAGAATCCTTGGTTCTGCTGACCGCCCGTACCTGCGCCACCGACGCAATGCTCGCCAGTGCTTCACCTCTAAAGCCAAGCGTCGAAATGCTCCGCAGGTCCGCATCGGTCCTGATTTTGCTGGTTGCGTGAGGTTCGAGTGCCCAAGCCAAATCTTCGGCATCCATTCCACAGCCGTCGTCCGTCACCGACATCAATTGCCGACCACCATCTTCGATTGAGACGACGACCTTTCCCGCCCCGGAGTCGATGCTGTTTTCCAGCAATTCCTTGACCACACTGGCGGGTCTTTCGATTACCTCGCCGGCGGCAATCATGTTTACCATATTCTGGTCAAGGGTTACTATCCGGCCCATTGTCGCTGCCGCCATAAAAAGCTTTTACTTTCTTTGCGTGCGGCTCTCAGTTAAGTGAACTACCAAAAATCTTTTGAATGTCAACTCGCAAAGAGGCTTTGACCGCTCATCTCCGGGGGCTGCTGCACGCCCATCATCTCAAGCACGGTAGGTCCCACGTCAGCCAGTCGTCCGTCCTGACGCAGCACGGCGCTCTTGAAGCGACGCCCAAAGACAATAAGAGGCACATCGTTAAGCGTGTGCGAGGTGTGGGGCTCATTTCTCTCGGTGTCCCACATCCTCTCTAAGTTGCCGTGGTCGGCTGTAATTATCGCGCTGCCGCCCAGACTTTCTACCTTTTCCAGGACTCTGCCGACGCACGCATCCACCACCTCGGCAGCTTTCACCGCAGCAGCCAAGACTCCGGTATGGCCGACCATATCCGGATTGGCGAAATTGACCACCACGACGTCATACTTGTTCGAGTCCAGCCTGCCAAGTACGACCTCCGTAACTTCGTAGGCGCTCATCTCAGGCTTTAGGTCGTAGGTTCGTACCCGCGGCGAAGGCACAATTTGTCGGTCCTCGCCGCCAAAGGCCTTCTCCGCGTAGTCGTTGAAGAAGAATGTGACGTGTGCGTATTTTTCCGTCTCGGCGCATCGAAACTGCTTCAATCCGAGCTCACTCCAGTACGCACCCAATATATTTTTCATCTTCGGAGGTTTGGCAAACGCCACCGCCGCCGGTATCGTCGCATCGTATTCGGTCATACAAACGTAGTAAATGTTCGGTCTTACGGTTCTTGCAAACTCTGTAAAGCCGGGCTCAACAAATGCACGCGTAAGCTCACGCGGTCTGTCGCCGCGGAAGTTAAAGGATATAACGCCGTCGCCATCCTCAATGGTCGCCAGCGGTTCACCCTCGTCCGTGACGATACAGGTCGGCTCGATAAACTCGTCGGTAACATCCTTTTCGTAACTCCCGGAAACAGCCTCGCCGGCGCTGTGAGCCTTGATGCCTTTGCCTGATGTCACACACTCGTAAGCCTTTTGCACCCGGTCCCACCGGCTGTCGCGGTCCATCCCATAGAATCTGCCCATCACCGAAGCAACCTTGCCTACTCCTATCTGCCGGGCCTTGTTTTCAATGCGGGCTATGAACTCGGCACCGCTTCTGGGCGATGAATCCCGGCCGTCCGTGAAAGCGTGAATGAAAACATCCTTCACATCATTTCTCTTGGCCAGCTCCAGCAGTCCGTAAAGATGGTCCAGCAGCGAGTGCACCCCGGTGTCGCTGCACAGCCCCATAAGATGTATCTTGCCGTTGTTTTTCTTTGCGAAATCGACTAGGTTCAGAAATTCCCCCTTTTCGAAGAATGAGCCGTCGTGAATGGCCTTACTGATTCTCACGGATTCCTGCGGCGCTATTCTGCCTGCGCCAAGGTTCTGATGGCCCACCTCGCTATTGCCCATTGTTCCTTCGGGAAGGCCCACGTCGCGACCGCTGGCGTGAATCAGACACTTTGGCAATTTGACCGTCAGGGCGTCGTCAACCGGGGTGTCGGCACA
>JAUWKC010000064.1 GCA_030607345.1 Planctomycetota bacterium
CGTCTAATCTCGCGTCTAATCTCACTGCGGTCCAGGACAATGGGGTCAGAACCCGGCAGATGTTTGCAAATCTGCAAAAAACCCAGGTACAGTCGCAAAAGGGCATTGAAAACAACACCGAACGGCTTTCGGCTAATATGGCGAATCTCAGCAAGGTCGAAGGCAACATACTGAAGGTCCAGCGTATGCTCGCAGCTTTGCAAAACCACTCCGGTCAAGTGGCGAACAGGGTTGCCTTGATTGGTGAAAAACAGGCCGACCTGGGCCAGTCTCAGGGGGCGGCGACCGGCATCCAGCAAATACTGAGCAATTTCGAGGCGCTTGGCGAAAGCCTGGCCGAACTGCACGAAATGCTCGCAGCCGTTCAGGACAGTAGCGAAAAGACGACGACGAAGTTGGCGGAAATCCGCCGGAACCAACTCGAGCTGCAAGGAAGTATAGAAGACAACATCCGACAAATAGCCGAGAATGCAGAAGCAATCGAGCAGCTAAATCCGAGCGTTCTGCCTTCGGAGTCGCTGGAGGCCGTACCTGCTGAGAATCCAATCGCCACTACGGCAAAGGCTGCCGAGAGCGACGAATAGTTCCTTTGCCGCCGTTGTGATTTAAGACCGTGCGATTGTCGTGCCCTCGAAGGAGACTTTGTGCTTCTTCGGGGGTTTTTTTGCTGGATGATTAACCGGCTTCGCAGGTGGCCAAGGGTCTCTGTCGGTATGTCCTTGACAGCAGGTAGCGGCATTTTTAGTATGATGTGCGGCCTTCAGGGCATAAGTGTTTCTGTTGCGTCTGGTTAATATCTGTTACGAGTGAAGGGACGGCAAATGAATTACAGGGAGCATCCGTGGATGGGAGTATTTCCGGCGACGCTGTGTGCTTTCCGGGACGACCAGAGCGTCGACAAAGAGGGTCTGCGGAGCTACATCCGGGACCTTTGCGGGGTCGAAGGTCTCAAAGGGCTGGTGTGCAATGGTCACACGGGCGAAGTTATGTCGCTGCGACCGAGAGAACGGGCGGAAGTTACACAGGTTTTTGCTGAGCAGGTGAAGGAAAGCGGCAGTTCCTTAAAAGTGGTTTCGGGTGTTTCCGCCGGGGGAAGTCACCAGGCCATCGACGACGCCATTGCGGCCAAGCAGGCCGGAGCGGACGCCATTTTGCTTATGCCGCCGCACCACTGGCTGCGTTTCGGAAGGTCAAGTCAGACCGCTGTGGGGTTTTTTGAAGACGTGGCGGCGGGCGGTGGAATCGAGATTATTGTTCATCAATACCCCAGTTGGACAAAGGCAGGCTACAGCCTCGAAGAGATGCTGGAGCTTATTAAGATACCCCAGGTAGTCTGCATCAAAATGGGCACGCGGGATATGGCTCGCTGGCTGTGGGATTACGAACAGTTAAAAGCTGCCAGGCCGGAGCTTTCTATCATTACCTGCCATGACGAGTATCTGCTGCCTACGCTTCTGGAGGCGGGCGACGGCGCCCTTATCGGCTTCGCCGGTTTTGCGCCCGAGCTGATGGTGAAACTTGTCCACGCCTGTCTCGATGGCGACCTCGAAGCCGCCAAGAAAGCCCAAAGGACCGTGGCGCCGTTGGCCAGACTTATCTACAACCTTGGCGAACCCGGATGCGGCGCACACCAGCGTATGAAAGTGGCGAAATGGCTGCTTGGCGAATTTTCCAGTCCCGTGTTCAGACGCCCGCTCCGGCCGTTATCCCAGGCGCACCTTGACGAAATTCGCCGGGGCCTACAGGCAATCGGACTAAAAACCGTCAACTAAGAACACGTATGAGAAGACAAGAAAAGGCCACAGCCGGAGCCCCAGAGCGCATTGAAAATCATTGACTGGATAATTGTAGCGGCTTACTTTGCTTTTGTCATCTGGCTGGGCTCACGTTTTGCCAGGAGACAGACGAGCTCCGACCGATACTTTCTCGGGAATCGCAACTTGCCCGGCTGGGCGGTTGGAATGTCGATTTTTGCAACGATTATTTCCAGCTTATCGTTTCTTGCTCTGCCCGGCAAAGCGTTCAAGGACGATTTGCAGTACCTTGTCACTATTGCTTCGGTTCCTATAGCAGCGATAATTGCGACATCCTTTATTATTCCCCTGTTCAGGCAGACAATAAAGCTGAGCGCGTACGAATATCTCGAGAAGCGTTTCGGATTGCTGGCACGGTTCTACGGTAACAGTATTTTTCTCATCACCAACTACTTTAAGATGAGCCTGGTGCTTTACCTGCTTTGCCTGGCTATTGCCGGCATAACAGGATGGAATTTGTATGTATTGATACTTCTGGTCGGTCTTGCTACAACGACCTACACCTTCTTCGGCGGCATTGAGGGTGTTGTCTGGACGGATGTCATACAAGGGATTCTGCTCCTCGGCGGCGGTGTGATATCGCTGTTGCTGATGCTTTTCCATTCCCCTGCGGCCCCTTCTGAAATTCTTGCGACCGCGTACGATGCAGGAAAGTTCAAACTGGTGTCACTTGATTTTCAGTGGAGCCAGGTCTCCGTTTACGTGCTGGTCTGCTTTGGCTTTAGTCTTTATATGACCAGATACGGCACCGACCAGACGGTTGTTCAGCGGTACCTTCTTTCATCTTCAACCAGGCAGGCCCGCCGAAGCCTGTGGGTCTCGGCCATATTCCTGTGCGTAGTGTGGCTGGTGTTTATGTTCATCGGTGTTCTGCTTTGGGTCTACTACGACGTGCAGCCGGGGCTTCTTCCGGACCACGTTCGCGCCAGGCCCGACCAGGTCTTCGCGTACTTCATTGGACATGAGCTGCCGTCCGGGGTAGCCGGCATGATTCTTGCCGGTCTTTTTGCCGCTTCGATGTCCACGCTTTCGTCGGACCTCAACAGTATCGCCTCGGTCCTCGTGGATGACTTTTACAACAAGATTGCCAAGAGGTCCGGCGATAAACAACGTCTTTTGTTTTCGCGAATCAGCGTGCTTGTGATTGGTTTACTTTCCATCTTTCTGGCCCTCGGCCTTACAAGATTTACGTCGATGGTCGAAGTTTTCTTCGTTTTCAGCTCAGTCATAGCAGGCGGAATGATGGCGATGTTTTTTCTTGGCCTTTTCACCAGACGGGGCAGCAGAAAGGGCTTGTACGTCGGTCTTGCAGTTGGCGTGGTTTTTATAGCATGGGCAGCCTTGACCAACCCGTCGAAGGCAGACAACTGGCTTCCGGGGTGGCTGCCAAGGTTCCGCATACATATTTACTGGTTGGGCCTGGTGAGCAACATTCTTGTATTTGCAGTCGGTTATCTGGCCAGCCGAGTCCTCAGTCCCGGATACTCAGCCGAGACGGCACTTACCGTCTACGGCAAGAATTCCGCCCAGGTCAGGCAGCAACAGAATCTGTAGTGTTGCAATTGTTACTCTCTTTGCCTACAATACTTACGAACAACAGGAATTCAAGAGTTGTAAGGAAAAGAAAATGGCTGTAAAAAAAGGAAGGTCCTCTTCGGTGCAAAACGCAGGCGTTATTCTGCTTGTCGCCTCGATGCTCGCAGTGGCGGCGCCGGCGCACACAAATTCCGGTTTGGCAACACTTAGCCTTCCGGGCGGCGTGAAGCTGGAGATGGTGTGGATTCCGGCAGGCAGCTTTGAGATGGGTTCGGCCAATAACGAGCCCGGCCGGGCAAGCGACGAAGGCCCACGCCGTACCGTTACCATCAACTATGATTTCTACATCGGCAAGTGCGAGGTAACACAGGCCCAGTGGAAGGCGGTGATGGACAGAAACCCCGTCTATCGGTGCGGCATCGGTCCGGATTATCCCGTCACTCATATCTCCTGGGACGACTGCCAGGGATTTATCAGCAAACTCAATCAACTCGATATCGGGACTTTTCGGCTGCCGAGTGAGGCCGAATGGGAGTATGCCTGCAGAGCAGGGACAAGCACGCGTTTTTACTTCGGAAATTCATACGAGGCTGGAGATGCGTGTGGGCAGGGCCAGGCCGGCTTTCTTGCCGGTCAGAGGTCCGACTACATGTGGTTTTGCGGAAACAGCGATGCGCCGGGCGGCCCGAAATTTGGTGCGCGAGCTGTCGGGCAAAAACGTCCCAACGGCTTCGGACTCTATGACATGCACGGCAACGTGTGGGAGTGGTGTCAGGACGAGTACCACGCCAGTTATGACGGTGCGCCGGTGGACGGCAGCGCCTGGCAGGGCGCCGGCAGCAGCTCTCGTGTGCTTCGCGGCGGCGCCTGGAGTTACAACGCGAAGTACTGCCGGTCGGCCTGTCGATGCGGCTACATCGCGTCGCGGGCCTATACCTTTCATGGCCTTCGCCTGGCGTGGTCTCCGCACAAAATGTACTCGAAGCAGTGGTACGGAAGCTGGCAGGCCGCCGCCATCGCCGACAATATCATCTCCTACCAGACGGAATTGGGCGGCTGGCCCAAGAATATGCACTGGCGGCTACACGGCTATCAGGGCGAGAAATTCACAAAGAACTGGGCAAATACAATCGACAACGGTGCAACTCATAGGGAGATGCGTTTTTTAGCCAACGTGTACCACGCCGCAGGAGAAAAACGCTTCAAGGATTCTTTCCTGCGTGGGTTGAATTTTCTGCTTGAGGCCCAGTACGACTCGGGCGGCTGGCCACAGCGATACCCGCCGGGCGGCGACTATGGAGACTGCATTACGTTTAACGATGATGCAATGCAGGGCGCTGTGAAACTTATGCGTGACATTGCTGAAAAACCTGAATTCGCGTGGCTGGATGCAAAACGTCGGCGAATTGTCGAAGAGGCTTACAAGAAAGGCCTTGAGTGCATCCTGAACTGCCAGGTCGTGGTTGATGGCCGGCGGACTGTCTGGGGCCAGCAGCACGACCCCAAAACGCTCATGCCCAGGCCGGGAAGGGTGTATGAGCTGGCGGCACTGTGCTCTCGTGAAAGCAGCGGCGTTGTCTTGTTCCTGATGAGCTTTGAGAAGCCCTCCAAACGGATTATCGAGGCGGTTGAAGCAGCGGTGGACTGGTACAGGCACAACAAGCTTACCGGCATTGCCATAACACGCAAAGACGAAAAGAAAGTAGTCGTCAAAGACCCTGATGCGCCGCCGCTCTGGGCCCGGTTCTATGAAATCGAGACGGGCCGACCGGTGTTTAGCGGCCGTGACGGAGTCGTAAAATACAGCCTTGACAAGGTAGAAAAGGAACGTGCAAACGGCTATCAATGGTACAGCCGTTCGGGCGAGCAAGTGCTTGCTCACTATGCCCAATGGCGTGCGAAGACGAAGAAATAGACCAACATCAAGAAATATTGGCCGGAAAAACAATATTTGGCCGAAATCTGTTGAAATGACCGAGCCATTTATCTAAAATCCGACGATTCCATTTGGACAGTTTTGAAAGGATTGCAGGATGTACGTGATACCGGCCATTGACCTGCTGAAAGGCAAATGCGTCCGACTCATCCAGGGCGAGTACCATCGCCAGATAACCTATGATGATGACCCGGTAGAACAAGCCGAGCGGTTTGCCTCCGCCGGTGCGCAGTGGGTGCATATCATAGACCTCGAAGGCGCCAAGGTCGGCAAGCCGGTCAACAGCGAGCCGGTGAAATCAATAGCTGCCTTGAAGAAGTTGAAAATCGAATTGGGCGGCGGAATCAGGCAGCAAGAGTCAATACAGCAGATGCTTGATACCGGCGTGCAGAGGGTGATAATCGGCACCAAAGCCATCAGCGATTTTGACTGGTTCAGCCAAATGGTGCGGAAATTTACCGGCAGGATTGCATTAGCGCTGGACGCACGCGGCTCAAAAGTAGCTACCCATGGGTGGACGCAGGAGAGCCACCAAAGCCTTGTGGAGTTCGCAACCAAAGCGGCTGAGCTTCCACTGGCTGCCATAATATATACCGATATCACAAAGGACGGTATGCTGGCCGGACCGAATTTTGAAAGAACAAGCTCGCTGGTCGAAGCAGTGAATATGCCGATTATCGCTTCGGGGGGCGTCAGCAGGATAACCGATATAAAGAGGCTGGCCGAAATCGGCGTCGAAGCCGTGGTAATAGGCAGAAGCCTCTATGAAGGGACGCTTCAACTCGGTGACGCCATAACAGCGGCGCAGGAATAGTCCCTCAGGCTATTGTGCCGGCTCGAATTTATATCCGATTTCTCTTATGGTGTGAATGAGGGTCGGATTATGCGGGTCGGGTTCGATTTTGTTTCTCAACGTGGTGACAAAACGGTCGACGCTGCGGGGGCCTGAGAAGCAGTCGTAGCCCCATACCCTGTTTAATATCTCGTCGCGGGTAAGCGCTCGGCCCTGCTTTCTTGCGAAGAACTCCAGAAGCTTCATTTCTTTCGGCGAGAGCTTTACTTCTTTACCGTTTTTCGAGAGCTTTCTGGCCCGTATATCAAGCACAAGGTCGCCGAATTCGTACGTGTCCTTCTCTACCTGCCTGCTTCGTCTGAGAAGAGCGTCCGCACGGGCCAGGAACTCCTTTATGCTGAAAGGCTTGGTGACATAATCATCGGCTCCAAGGTTGAGACCCAGCACGATGTCAGACTCTTCGCCCTTGGCGGTAAGCATTATGACAGGCATCTCAAGCTCTTCCTGCCGCAACAGTCTGCATATTTCATAGCCGTTAATCTTCGGCAGCATAATGTCGAGGATAATCAAATCGGGTCTGCTGTTAAGCGCCGCGTTGAGACCCTCCTCACCGTCGCTCGCGGTCAGGACGTGATAGCCTTTGAACTCGAAGTTGTCCTTCAAGCCCCGGAGCATTGCCGCGTCGTCCTCTATTATTAGAACAGTCTCCATTTGGCTTTTGTCTCAATTCACTTGCGGCAGTTTCACCGTGAATGTGCTTCCTCTGCCGGGTTTGCTGTCAACTGTTATCCGGCCCTTATGAGCATCGACTATGAATTTTACGATGCTAAGGCCCATACCGCAACCTCCGGCCGGCCGCGAGAGACTGCGGTCCGCCTGGTAAAACTTCTTGAATATTCTTCTGACCGTGCCCCGTGACATGCCTATGCCGTCATCCGAGACCTCGAAGCAAACAGAACCAGCCGCACTGAAGAGTCTCAATCTTACGTGTTTCTCGTCGCGGGAATATTTGCAGGCGTTATCCAGCAGATTTACCAGCACCGTTACCATAGCGTCTTTGTCCGCTAATATGCCGGGAAGGTTTTCATCGATGGCTGCTTCCAGCCTGCATTTACCTGTGTTGAGATTCGTGCGTATTGCTTCGAGTGCGGCTTTTGCGACCTCGGCAGGGCTAATCCTGATTATGTCAAACGCCTGTCTGTTCCGCTCCATCCGGGAGAACGTCAGAAAATTATCTATAAGTCGGCTCAATCTCTCATTTTCCTTTGAGATAAGCTGAAGATACTCCGTCGCCTGCTGTTGGTCTCTGAAGCTGCCTTCGAGCAGAGTATCGACCAGAACACGCATCGAAGACAAGGGGGTTTTGAGCTCGTGCGTGACCGCTGCTATGAAATCGTTTTTCAGCCTGTTAAGCTTTATCTGTCGGGAGAGCATCCTGGTGGCAAGACCGCCGGAAGCAAAAATCAACACTATGACAAGCACGCCTGTCCATGTATACAGCGCTGTTTGCCTGCTGGCTGCGTTTTCAAAAATGGCGGGCTCCGTGAAGAAAAATTCAACTTTCCATTCCGGCAGAAACCTGCCCATAGGCAATGTCAGGAAAGGCCTGTCTTCCACCTGGGCGGCGCCGGCAGCGAATTCGCCGAAATTGTCGTAGACCCTTGATATGACTGTTTCGTCGCCCATATCGTCCACAGCAGCCCGGAGGAAGCGCAAAAAGCGCGACTCCGTCATAAGGCACAGAACGGTTTTGCCGGAGATTTTGTAATATATGCCATAGACCGGCTCGGACAGGTCAAGTTTTTGGATGGTGGCCTCCGGCCAGGACCGCCAGAGCCGGTCTCGGCTGAGATTCTGGGCGGCAGTTAAAGAATAC
>JAUWKC010000306.1 GCA_030607345.1 Planctomycetota bacterium
CGAAGGAGCGGGAATCCAGCCGTTTTATCAGCGTTTTCTGGACTCCTGCTTGCGCAGGAGTGACAGTATGGTTGTTCCATTACTTAATCAAACATCAATAAGAAAACTCACTTTTTTCTATATCGAAAATAGTCTGCCTGTGCTTCCCTGCTCTGGCAGCACTTTCTTTGGTTTGGCAAAGATTAATAGTAAGGCCACAGGAGCTTTGTGCGGTCTGCGATGATATATTCCGGCGGGATTTTCCTGATGAGCACTTCGTACTTGCCATCGTCGTAGGCGATAGAGCCCCGACGCAAAAGTGAAAAAAGCGATGCCGGCTTAAAGGGTACAATCTGTTTATAAGGCCATTTGTTTTTGGCATCGGCATACGGGGCGAGGAAATCGAGGGCCTTTCGGATACTCCGCCCGTCAGGTGATTCGTAATGCCACAGGTCAACTTCGAGCCTCTCCCCCATCCTCGCCAACTGAAAGAAACCGTTTAGGTTCATTGCGCTGTAACCAAGTGACTTTGTACGGGCCAGCTCATGAGGCTGCCTGCCGTCGGGTTGGATATGCTTGTCTATCCGCCGGGTCTTGACCTGCTCTAATATCGTTCGGGCCAGGTCGTTTTGCCCCGTAAAAAGGGCCAGACTCACAACCTGCGCATCGTACCAGGTCCCGTGATTGTTGAGCTTCTTTTCCTCGCCAAGTCCGTGACTGCTCGTCCGCAGCCATTTCAGGTACTCGCTGCACCAATCGCGCATTTCGCTCCGGTCTTTGGCGGTCCAGGCATCCGAGGATTCGAGCAGGCCGACAGCATCGACGATGCGGCTCAGCCGGGCTGTATCAATTATGCCGATGTCACGACCCTGGCTTCGACCGGGAATGGCCTGGCCGAATTGAAGGTTCGGGTTCATCCTTGCCGCCCGGTCCAGGAACCATACGCGCAGCAATTCGGCTGCGTGCGCTGCATACGGCTGATGCTCCGTGAAGTACCAGGCCAGCGCGAGTATTTCTACTGCCGAGGTCATCGAGCCAAAGGCCACCCGGTCCGTTTCGACCGTTCTTGCTTCCGGGTTGACCTTGCCGTCACGGCGGATATACGGCAGACCGTCAGCCTTCTTCGGGTCCGGCCACCAGTACGGCCCGAAGCTCATATAGTCGTGCTTATCACCGCTGGGCGGGGTCAGCTTCTTGTCCATCACGGAAAACGGCCCTGCTTTTAGTGCCTCGTCCGCTTCAGTTCGGAGCGCTTCCATCGCCGGCCTCAGAGATTTGTCCCCGCTAATAACGCGGATTTTGCTTTTTGCGAGTTTGACAGGATTTAAGCAGAAGACTCTCGGAAGTTCTTGTCCAACATATCCCCATAGTCCCCCAACTAATACGACTTGCAGGCAGACGCTTACACATAATTTCATCTCTTATTCTCCAATTGTACTAATCTGATATAATCATTTTAAATTTCCTTCCAAGGATTCTGCCACTGTTGATTACGCTTGCCAACGCGCTGGTTGGGCAGACATCTATTTGCCGCCATCGCCGCTATCGATAACGATCATCTCGCCTGTAGTTTCATCGACCAGCACTTGGCTCTTGGTGCTTGAGCCGTCGGGCTGTTCACTGACATGCCAAAGCTCTCCCTCTCCGGTGATATAGAGCTCCTCGTTGTTGCTCATGGATATTTTTTCGAGGCCTTGTGAGCCTTTAGACTTGCCATCGCCGCTATCGACAACGAACATCTCGCCGGTGGTCTCATCGATGTGAACCTGCATCTTGGCGGTTGAGCCGTCGGGCCGTTTACTGACATACCAAAGCTCGCCCTCTCCGGTGATATAGAGGTCCTCGTTGTCGCCCATGGATATTTTTTCGAGGCTTTTCGAGCCCTTGGATTTGGCGTAGTCGCCCTTGAACGATTTGGTCATTGAGACGGCTTTGCCGTCTTTGCCCGAGTCGGTATGCGCTTCGGAGTGTTCGCCGGATGGCGTCTCCTTATCCGACTCCGACGCATAGGCGTACTGTGGGTCAAGTTCGGCATCGACTGTCTGTGAGTCGGCAGGGTCATGGTCCGGTTCGGCCTCGGCGATGACAGGGCTTTCGACGGTCCTGGCCCGGTGGACGCTGAAGCGGACCTGGCGGATGCAGAGGGACGCGACGGTAACCAGGGCCAGAATGAATGCCGCGATTACCAGTTTTTTGGTTATTGGCTTCATGTTTTGCTCCATCTGACATTTCCCATCTAACATTCTATAACTGGGATTTCCCATATACGTCTCACTGAAACACTCCTGCAAGCTTCAGGTCTGATAATACCGTAATTTCATCTCAATTTCAACAATTCTCTTTCCCGGTAAACCTCATTTAAGCGACAACCTTGAACACCCTAACCTTCCCCTTCACCCTCACCCGCTCAGACCTTATAAGGCCTGCTCGTACGAGGCTGTCTGATGTCGGGTTTGAAATTGGGTTTGTTTGGGTTTGTTTTGTTCGAGCCTGAAGGCGGTTTCATTTTCATAATCCTTTTGTGAAAAAGCGATTGCGTTCATTTTTGCAATCCGCCTACGGCGGACAAGATTGGGTTTGTTTATTCGGACTACGAAATCATCTTTTTTTCTGTAATCCTTTGTTAAAGTTAAGTTTACGTTCA
>JAUWKC010000033.1 GCA_030607345.1 Planctomycetota bacterium
GGGGTCCACCCCTGCCGGGGGCTCGCTCAGATAGCCCTCAATGGAGAGTGCCACCGGGCAGTTAGGGTCTAAGTCCTGGGTTAGCAAGTAGTTATTTACTAATATGGCCGCCCTTTCGGTCTTTGACCACCTCAAATAGACATCCAGTAATGCTGGTACAATCGCCTCTTTTTCATCGGCAGATTCTGCCGCGTAGTGCAATCTGCCCAGGTAATCGGCTGCCTGCTCGAATTTGCCGGTTCTCCTGTATATCTGAGCCAACTTTGTCCAGACATTATTGAGCATTTTCGCGTTTTCTTTGCCGACGGCCTTCTGCTCGGCGATTTCCAGCAGGGAAAGCATTTTGTCATCAGAGATTGTGCTTTGGACCGCCGACGAGTCCAACTTGCCCATCCACCGAGCCAGGACGGCCAACTCGGAGCGACTGAGTATTCTCAGCATCGCGCTCCAGGCCGAAGCGCTTTCAGTACCTGTGGCCACTTCTTCCCACAGCCAGGGCAAATCTTCTGCACCACCCACCTCGGCGGCAAGATTTATCAGCCCTTTTCTTATTTTCGGGCTTGGGTCAGCCGCTAAATCGCTCTGTCTGAACCGGGCCAAAGCCCCCGTCTTGCTGATATAGATGAGTCCTTCGACCGCTGCCTGCCGGACCAAATCTGTTTTCTCCGTTAAGGCCTTTTCAAATAAGGGGCCATAGATTTCGGCCGCCTCAGCCTTACAAGTGCTTCCCGGCCCGCACAGGCCAGCCATCTTGCCCAGTAGTTCACCACGCAACATTCCGTCAGCTTTGCCTTTTTCCTGTTCGAACCTTTTCGCAATCAGGCCGAGATATTCCCCAACCCCGCCGGCGGCAATGCCGTTACGCTCCAGCAGCTTCCTTATTACCTCAGCTCCTTCCCGGGCCTTTCTCTTGTCATCCTCAAACAAATACCGGATTGCGTGCTCAAGGGTCTGTTTTGCTATCTCCGGTGAAATCTTCACCGGCGAATCAGGCAGCAGGCCATAATCAACCGCAACTCCAAGAGCCACGAAGAGCTCGGTTCGAACTTCATCATCCTTTTCGATGCCCAGTTGCCTGAGCAACTGCTCGGCAGAGTTCAACTCCCCCATCAAAGACAGCAATTCGGCGGTTCTCAGGCGAACCTCTCTGTCCGGGTCTGAGATTAAATCAACGAGAATGGGCCCCAGTTCAGCCGATAGTCCGGTCGCCCCGCCAATCCAGGACTGGCTGACTTTTTCCAATCCCCACAATCTGATTATCTCTTTCGGGCTACTCAGACACTCAGCCAGAAACGTGGCTTTAGCCGCCTCTTCATCCGTGCAGCCATAGGCTTTGTCCAATGCATCGCGATATTGCTTCTTCCACCAAACCAATTCACCTTCAAGCCCGTGGTTACGGGTCACCCACCTAATCACCAGATTACGCAGGAACTCCTTATCGCTCTGACGCTGCAGCTCAATCTTGGTTTGTTCGATGTTCTGGCCGTCTTTGCCTACGAGCGTGCCCAGAGATTCAAGGGCGTGCTTTGCCGCCGCGGACACTTGTTCGTCGGGGCCGTCAAGCAGGTCAAAAAGCTTAAGTACCGCCTTCTTATCCGGCTGGAGCTTCAATGCATAAACCACATTAAGCCTTGCCTGGGGCGGAAGCGTCCGGTCGGCAACCACGCCGCCAAGTAATTCGGCCACTTGTTCGTAATTGAAGACCAACATTGCTTCGGCGGCCGATTCGGCCGTGGAAGCATCCTGCTCGGTACGCAATATCTCAACCAAAGGAGCGATGAAGTCCTCACGCTTCTCGATAGGCTTTTGCTCCAGGCTGGCCTTACTGAGGACCCTGCAGACAGCCACACGTGCCGGACTATTCTCGGAGTTCGTCAGGACCTTGAGCAGGATTTTGCGTGCTGCCGGGTTCTCACTGAAAAGCAGCAGGTTTGCCGCCCGCGTACGCATCTGTTCACTTGAGCCCTTGTTGGTCAGCGCCTCATGGTAAAGCTCCAGTGGGGCGTCGGGCGTGGCCTGGTCGGTTACATGCTCGCCGGGTTGGGGCGGTTGACCCTGAGCAAAACCCGCCGGCTGGCAGACTACCAACAACAGCACCCAGACGGCAAGAGCCACTCCAATACGCTCCTTCTGCTCCCTGACCAAGCTCAAGAACAAGCCTGCGTTGCTCATTCGGATACTCCAAAGAAACTACGGTACAGCCTTAAATATCTCAGGTCCAGTTTGGCGGTCCTTTTGGACCTGATGGTAACAGACTTTGCTGGAAATTGCCTTGCCCGCAAAGTGAACACTTCATTGTAATACTGAAAACGCTGCAAGTCAACTGCTCGCTTGCTATTTTCCATTACCAATCATCCGCCGCAACACGCCAACTCGCTCAAGGCCTGGGATGGTATTTCTTGTGGATTCTTCTCAATCTTTCCTGGTCAACGTGCGTATACACCTGAGTCGTGGCGATGTCCACATGTCCGAGCATTTCCTGAATGCTTCGCAGGTCGGCTCCACCGGCCAGTAGGTGTGTGGCGAAGCAGTGTCTTAGGGTGTGCACCGTTAGATTTCTGGGCATACCCGCGCGGATGGCGTATTTTTTAACGAGCCGCCAAACCTCAATACGACTCATGGCCCGGCCTGTTCGGGACAGCAGCAGAAAATCGCCGGCAGAAGGCCTGCCACGGGCCAATTCAGGGCGAAGCTTCGCTATGTATTCTGTAGTCGCAGCTATGGCGACCCTGCCAAAAGGAATTATTCGCTCCCGATTACCCTTGCCGACGCAGCGCAGATACCCTATATCGAAATTCAGGTCCGACAGCTTCAGACCAGCCAGCTCACTGGCCCTTACCCCGGTGGCATAGAGAAGCTCAAGCATCGCTTTGTCACGCAGATAAAACGGTTCTTTGGGCGACGGAGCGTTCAAAAGGTCCAAAACCTGCTTCTTGCTGCAAATAACCGGAAGTCTCTGCCATACCTTCGGGCCTTCCAGAATCCCGGCGAAATCATCTTCAATAAGCCCGGTGAGCCTGGCAAATCGCAGCAGCATTCTTATCGCCACCAGCGACCGCTTAATCGAGCTCTCGCTTTTCTGGCCCTGGGAAAGAACTCGCATGTGGTCCTGTATAACAGCCGGCTTTATCTGCTGAAGCTTATTGATGTTCTTGGTTCGGCAGTATTCGAGGAAGCCTTTCAGGTCCCGGCCGTAAGCCAGCACGGTGTTCTTTGCAAGCCCGGCCTCGACCGTCAGGTAGTCCAGAAAATCCCTGACGTTTTGCCCTAACGGCAGGGTCTTGAATATCTCCGGGTCGAATTTCCGAATCTCGGATTTCCCGGCTGATTGTGCTTGAGTCGAGGGCATCGAAACGCTCCAAAATACCCCATACGCTTCCGCAGGGCTGTTCTATACTCTAAGTATCGGCCTGCAAAGAAGATAACCTTTAGCCCGGAACTTGCGCCAATCGAGCCCAAGAAACAATTTAGGATGAGCTTGACCAAATAGAAATTGCCTCTATAATGAGTTTGAGGGTTTCAAGAGGGTGCTGGAATGGAAAAGCTGACGTTAGCTTTTTTTCTGGACGGCACATGGACAAACGTAAATCTTTGTTGTTTACAGCGTGGGTATCGCTGCTGCTTGCGGCTGGATGTGGCAAACAACAACAGTGTGAGACGTCTGGGCAGGTCTGTGTACCTGGGGCGAACAAGGCCCAGGCGATGACGGCGGCAGAAAATATCCTTACCGGAATGCATTTTAGCATTGAGAAGTTCGACACCGAGCGTGGCCTCATAAGAACCAGTCCCCTGCCCGGAGCGAAGTTCTTTGAAATCTGGCGCAGCGATAACGTTGGAGCTGACAACCGGCTCCTGTCGAACCTTCACAGTATCCGAAGGACCGCACAGGTGGAGATAACGCGACAAGGCAGCCAACTGTGCATCGCCTGCGATGTGCGGCTGCAGCGATTGTCCCTGCCGGAACATCAGGTAAGCAGCAGCTCACGGACGTACCAGATGTTCTCTCAAAGCACCGGTTCCCTGCAGCAGTTGACACTACAGCCCGAACAGCGAATACAAGCGGCCTGGATTGACCTGGACAGCGACACCGAGCTTGCATCAGAAATCGTAAGACGTATCGAAAAAAATTTGGCAACACGAAAAAACAACGAGCACGAAGAAAACAAATGAAAGTACTGGTTTGCGGTGGAGCAGGATATATCGGCAGCAGTATGACGGCGATGCTGGCAGCTGAGGGTTTCGAGCCGGTCATATTTGATAATCTGAGCACGGGCCATCGAGCCGCCACAGGAAAAACTGAATTTGTGCAGGGCGCCCTGGGTGATTATGAACTGCTGTTCAAGACGTTGAAAGAATACAGCGTTGAAGCGGTGATGCACTTCGCCGCCTCTATCGAGGTTGGAGAATCCGTTCAGACACCGCTGAAGTACTACAGGAACAATCTGTCAACGGCCGAGACGCTATTGTCGGCCATGGAAACGCTGGGCGTGGACAAATTCGTCTTCAGCAGTACGGCAGCGGTGTACGGAATGCCCGAAAAGGTGCCTGTTGCTGAGGATGCCCCGAAGAAACCGATTAATCCTTACGGCGAAACCAAGTGGGCGGCCGAGAGAATGTGTCACTATCAAAGCCAGACAGGGAAACTTCGCTACGCATCTCTGCGGTACTTCAATGCCTGCGGCGCCGGAAATAACGGCTCTCTGGGCGAGGACCACCGACCGGAGTCGCATCTTATCCCCCTGACTATACAGACGGCAATGGGAAAACGCAGCGAACTGGCAATCTTCGGGACCGACTATCCCACGCCGGACGGGACCTGCGTTCGCGATTACATACACGTTGAAGACCTGTGCAGGGCACACTTGCTGGCACTTAACAAGTTGGATTCAGCTTCCGAACTCATATACAACCTGGGCAACAACAGGGGCTATTCAGTCAGGGAAGTAATCGAAACGGTCAAGAAAGTATCAGGCAAAGACTTCGAGGTCACTGTCGGGCCTCGTCGCCCGGGCGATGCGCCCGTACTAACAGCCGATGCCACCAGGGCAAGGGCCGAACTCGGCTGGAAGCCGGAACTGCCCGAATTGGAGAAAATAGTCGAGACAGCCTGGAAATGGCACAACGAACACCCCGACGGGTATCCTGATTGAGCCGGTATAAGCTGTAACCGATTACTGCAAACAGGCGAGAGACAATGGGTGAAATCCTGGTCGGAATCGATTTGGGTGGAACAAATGTCAAGGTCGGCTGCTTTGATTCGGCGCTGAAGCTGATTGACAAGGCGTCAGCCGCCACCGAAGCGGATATGGGCCCGGAGGCAGTTGTCGAAAGAATAGGCCGGACGACCGAAAACATCCTTGCTATCAACAACCTTCCTGCGGATTCGCTCGCGGCGGCTGGTATAGGGGCGCCCGGCCCCGCCAGGCTGGACGAGGGTATCATTATTGCCAGCCCCAATATGCCCTTGTTCAAGAATGTTCCTCTGAGGAAGATGCTAAGCCAGAGATTGCATGCGCCCGTGGTCCTGGAAAACGACGCCAACGCCGCCTGCTGGGGAGAGTTTGTGCTCGGCGCAGGCAAGGACATCAACAATATGGTTTTCTTTACGCTTGGTACAGGAATAGGCGGCGGGATTATCACGGATGATAAGCTCGTCCATGGTTCTGCCGACAATGCAGCCGAGCTGGGACATATAAATATCTATCCGGACGGCAGAAAGTGCGGCTGCGGCCAGCGAGGCTGTGTAGAGGCCTACGCATCGGCCGATTCCACGGCCAGAAGGGCAGTCGAGGCTATCGAGGCCGGAGCAGAATCAAGCTTAAAAAGAGTGCTCGACGAAAAAGGCCGCATCACAAGCAAGGATGTGTACGAACATTTGGCCGCCGGTGATGAGCTGGCAAGACAGATAACCGACGGCACGGCCAAGGCGCTTGGGCTGCTTTGCATCAACCTGCTGCACAGCACTGAGCCCGGACGCATCGTTTTTGCCGGCGGAATGATTGCAGCCGGTGATGTGCTGCTGAACAGGATAAAGGATTTTTTCAACGAGCAAATCTGGTCGTTAAAAAAAGAAACGGTTGAAATCACTTTTGCCGCGCTCGGCGAAGACGCCGGAATAATCGGCGCCGCCGCGCTGGCAAAAAAGGCTAAAGACGAACGTACAATTTAGATTTGGGAGGCAACTATGAGTGCAAAGTCATTGGTCTGTGGAGTATACATTCTGCCGATGGTGGCGATTCTGGGCTGCAACACCACAGCGGTGCCTCGCTGGGCGGTACACGATATGAGCCGTCCTTGGCCGAAAGTCATTACACCCGGACAGGAACCCACTGCCCCGCCGTCCGATGCCGTAGTTCTTTTCAACGGCACCGACCTTTCGCAGTGGGAATCAACCAACGGCTCACCGGCAGGATGGAAGGTGCAAAACGGCTATATGGAGGTGGCCAAAGGCACCGGCTGTATCCAGACAAAACGTGGATTCGGAAGCTGCCAGTTGCATATCGAATGGGCAGCACCTGAGGTGGTTAAAGGTAAAGGTCAGGGCCGCGGCAACAGTGGGATTTACCTGATGGGCAAATACGAAGTACAGATACTCGACTCCTATCAAAACACGACCTATCCGGACGGCCAGGCCGCCGCGATTTACGGGCAGAGTCCGCCGATGGTAAATGCATGCCGGCCGCCGGGCAAGTGGCAGAGTTTCGATATCATCTTCCACAGGCCCGTCTTCAAAGACCAGGAACTGGCAAAACCGGCGACGATAACGGCGCTGCATAACGGCGTCTTAGTTCAGGACAACTGGGTCCTCGGGGGCACAACCGTCCACGAGGCTCGAGCAAAATACAAAACGCACAAGAACAAGCTGCCGCTTATGCTCCAGAACCACGGCAACCCAATACGCTACCGCAACATCTGGATACGAGAACTGCCGGACCAGGATTAACAGCTTAACTGGCTCTTTTTGGGCCCGGAGAACATACAAAATTGATTCGAGAGGCTGATTCGTGACTTCAAAAGAGCGAATCTACGCAATTCTAAGGGGCAACTCGTACGACCGTCCGGCGGTAACGCCAATCTTTATGGCGTGGGCGGCCCATTACGTAGGGCACTGCTACAGAGATTATTATCTCGACGGAGATATTCTCGTCGAGGCACAACTTGCCGTTACCCGGGCGTTCAACCTCGATCAGATAAGCGCAATCAGTGACCCCTGGCGCGAAGCATCCGCCTACGGGGTAGGATTTGATTATCCCGCCGAAGGCATAGGAAAGCCAAAGGGCCTACTCATCAAAAAACAAGATGACCTATCTCGCATAAAACTGCTGGACATTGAAAATTGCGAAAGGACAAAGCAGCGTATCGAAAGTGTACGAAAAATGGCCCGCGAAGTTGGCCAAACGCACAGCGTACTCGGGTGGGTGGAAGGCCCACTGGCTGAGTACGCCGACCTGCGGGGTCTGGAAACCGCGCTGATGGATCTAATCGACAATCCGGAAATGTTCCTGCAGGCCGCCGATACGATAGTCCAAAATGCAGTCTCTTTTGCCCGGGCACAGGTCGAGTCCGGCGCCGATATGATTGGAGTCGGAGACGCAGCGGCAAGCCTGGCCGGAGAGAACCTGTACTGCAAATACATCTTGCCGCTGGAGCAAAACCTGATTGCCGAAATTCATGAAGCTGGCGCTGCTGTGAAATTGCATATCTGCGGCAACACAATGAATATCATCGAACACGTCGCACAAACCGGCGCCGACGTGATAGACATCGACTGGATGGTCCCTCTTGACAAGGCGCGACAAGCCGCCGGGCCGGACGTTACTTTGTGCGGTAATTTCGACCCCTCGGCCGTCCTGCTTCAAAGCGGGCCCGATGATGTCGCCAAAGCAGCCCGGCACTGTATTGAAGCCGCCGGCGACAAGTTCTTTTTGATGCCGGGCTGCGAGGTTCCGCCCGCCACCCCTGAAGAGAATATTCGTGCCTTCTGTCCCTGCCAAGGCTGCCTCATCTCGGAACAGTTGAAATGTTAACCGGTAGAAGTATGAGCAAAATTAATCGGCGGCAATTCTTGAAAAGAGCCACATCGGCGGCAGCAATGGTCGGCTTTCCTTATTTGGTTCCTTCCTCCGTCTTCGGTGCCGAAGGCTCGGTAGCGCCGAGCAATCGAATCGTGATGGGTTGCATCGGTGTCGGCGGCAAGGGTACCGGCGACATGCGCGCCTTTCTGCAGAAACCACAAGTCCAGATTGTGGCCGTCTGCGACGTCGATGCCAAGCGCCGCAACAACGCTCGTGACATGGTAAACGAGCACTACGGCAACCGGGACTGCCTGGCGTGTAACGACTTTCGCCAAATAATCGCAAGAGATGATGTCGATGCGGTAACGATAGCGACACCGGACCACTGGCACGCGGTCCCTGCCATCATGGCCGCCCGGGCCCGCAAGGACATTCACTGTCAAAAACCACTTGCTCACAATATCGCAGAGGGCCGGGCCATTTGTGATGCCGTCAAAAGATACGGCATCGTATGGCTGACCGGCAGCCAGCAGCGCTCCCAGCACAATTTCCGTCATGCCTGTGAACTGGTGCGTAATGGCCGAATTGGCAAAGTGCACACCGTCGAAGTCGGCCTTCCTACAAGGTGGCGGCAAACCTGCCCGCCTCAGCCGGTCCAGCCGGTCCCGCCCGGCTTCGATTACGATATGTGGCTGGGACCGGCGCCATGGGCGCCGTATACAGAAAAACGCTGCATGCCTTTAGGCTGGCGCTGGGTCTATGATTACGCGAGCGGAATTATAACGGACTGGGGCGCACACCACCTCGATATCGCCCAGTGGGGCATGGGAACTGAACACACCGGGCCGGTCGAAATTCAAGCCGAACAGGTTGTATTCGGTCAAGGCGGGCTGTGGAACGTTGCCAATCGCTACAAGGTCTCCTGCAAATACGCTGAGGGTTTCACACTAATCGTTGCAGATACCGACAAGTTGCGGCAGGGCATTCGCTTCAAGGGCAACGAGGGCTGGGTCCACGTAAGCCGCAAAGAAGGACTCGACGCCAACCCAAAATCACTGCCCGACTCTCGCATTGGCTCGGGCGAAATCCACCTCTACAGGAGTGACGACCACAAGCAGAACTTCATTGATTGCGTGCACAGCCGAGCCGATACCGTTGCCCCGGTCGAAGTTGCACACCGCTCGGTTGCCATTGGCCACCTCGGAACAATCGCTATGAGGTTAGGCCGGAAACTGAAATGGGACCCGAAGAATGAACAATTTGTAAGTGACGACGAAGCGAACCGCCTTCTTTCTCGCCCAATGCGCAGTCCCTGGCACTCATAAGAGAAATAGCCCCCGAAGCCTACAGGTTCCTCTGCTTTTCAGCCTCCGTGAGTGGCTCGTTCAGTGAGCCGGAGCGGAAGCCCTGCAGGTCGACGGTAACGTACTTGAAACCACACACAGCCGATGGTGGGATTCGGACCCACAACCTCAGCTTTACGAAAGCTGCGCTCTACCGTTGAGCTACATCGGCAAGTCCTTTCTATGATACGAGTTAATGACTCGTTTGTAAAGCGGCATCGCAC
>JAUWKC010000062.1 GCA_030607345.1 Planctomycetota bacterium
CTATGAGCGTGAATGGGTAAACTATAATAATGTATGGCAGATAGACTATATTGCCCAGATGCATCGCGTCTGGCCAAAAAGGTAACCATAAAGTCCGCACTATCCCTATGCCGGCAAGAAAGAACATTTGGCTGGCGAAGTAACTGAAGATGGGCAAGAAAAAGACGATGGCCCCAGTAGAGGAAAGTCCTCTCTTTTCTGTAATGAATCCAAGTAAGATAAAGAAAGCCACCACAGCAAGGCAAGTATAAGCGATCGGTCTGATATGGTTTGTGCGGATGAAATTCTCTACCAACTCGGAATTAGGAAGAAAGTCTGGTGTGTTGAACGTAAAATGGATAAAGCGAGCAACCATAGCGGGAGGTTCCAGAAACACGTACAACAGGGCCATGGTGAGAACAACCGCCAGAAGACTCGGTACAATGAATTCAAGCACCTTGTTTTTCATACAGGCTTTTCCGTAAAACTGAAAGTCCTCTGTTGCTAATCAATGTTGTCCAAAACGTCTGGCTAAATATGTCCAGGTCTTTTGTTTGCTCTTGCCGCTATACGTTCAATGAGCTCCTTGTTTCGGAATCGGCAGGTTGAGCTCTGCCAGGACCTTTTTCATATCCTCCCAGACCTTTCTGCGGTTATCCGGCGAGTAATTGCGGAGAAGATAGGCGGTGTGATACGTCGCCATAAGCTTTATGGGTGCTCTGCCGATACCGGCGTAATACTCGTGGAATTGGCCCCGCAGTTGGCCGATTGATTTGTTGGTGTCGAGCAGTGTCCTTGCCGCGTGCGCTCCGAGGGCGACAATAACCTCAGGGTCTATTATCTCGATTTGCCTTTGCAGATAAGGCAGACAGCTTATTATCTCATCGGGTCGCGGGTCGCGGTTTTCCGGCGGCCTGCATTTCAGGATATTGCCTATGAAGATATCGCTGCGTTTAAGACCGCAGGCTGCGATTACCTTGTCGAGCAACTGCCCCGCCCGTCCGACAAAGGGCCGGCCCTGCGCGTCCTCGTCGGCGCCCGGCGCTTCCCCCACGAACATTATACGTGCATTCGGATTGCCCTCGCCCGGCACGGCGTTGGTTCGCACGGAGCCCAGAGGGCACCCGCGGCATTGGCGAACCTCATCGGCTACTTTTTCAAGCTCACCAGCCGCCTTGTCTTCGCCCTTGACAGCGAAACCACCGGTAAAGAACTCATCGATTTGAGCGTGCTGTCGGACAGCTTTGGTTATATCCGGTTTTTCTTCCATCGCAGGTGATTTTAGCAGCCTCTGCGCCACACTGCAAATAGAAAAGGACGCTTCCATTTCGCAAGGCGTCCTTTTAGAATCTCCACGTCGGGCGTGTTATACAAGACCCTGGTCGAGCATCGCATCGGCGACCTTGACGAAACCTGCGATGTTGGCACCAACCAGGAGGTTACCCGGCTGGCCATATTCCTGAGCGGCATCGTAACACTGCCTGTGGATGGCAATCATAATATCGTGCAGCCGCTCGTCGACCTCGTCACGTGTCCAGGAAAGACGCAGCGAGTTCTGTGACATCTCCAGGCCGGAGGTAGCAACGCCGCCGGCGTTTGCCGCCTTGGCGGGACCGAAGAGAATCTTATTGGCTATGAACTGCTCAATAGCTTCCGGCGAACTGGGCATATTGGCCCCTTCTGCAACGACATAGCAGCCGTTCTTGAGCAGTGTTTTGGCGTCATCGCCGCCAATCTCGTTCTGGGTCGCGCTCGGGAAGGCACAGTCGCATTTAATGGCCCAGGGCCATTTGCCCTCGAGATATTCGACGCCGAATTTCTCGGCGTATTCCTTGATGCGCCCGCGTTTTATGTTCTTCAACTCCAGGACAAAGGCGAGTTTCTCGGCGTCGATTCCGTCAGGGTCATAGATTGTACCGTTGGAATCCGAAAGGCTGACCACCTTTGCGCCGAGCTCGTTGAGTTTTTCCACGGTGTACTGAGCTACGTTTCCCGAACCCGAGACGGTACAGACCTTACCCTCGAAGTTCTCCCCCCGAGTCTTCAGCATTTCCTCGGCGAAGTAGACGCAGCCGTATCCGGTCGCTTCCGTACGAATGAGTGAGCCGCCCCAGGTCAGACCTTTGCCCGTGAGGACACCGGCGAACTCGTTGCGGAGACGCTTATACTGGCCGAACAGATACCCGATTTCACGTCCGCCCACCCCTATATCGCCTGCAGGCACATCCGTGTCGGGACCAACGTGACGGAACAGCTCGGTCATAAAGCTCTGGCAGAAGCGCATAACTTCATCGTCGCTCTTGCCTTTAGGGTCAAAGTCCGCCCCGCCCTTAGCGCCGCCCATTGGCAGAGTAGTAAGGGCATTCTTGAAGACCTGCTCGAAACCCAGGAACTTCAGGATACTCGCGTTGACAGTGGGATGAAATCTGAGACCACCCTTGTATGGACCAAGCGCGCTGTTGAACTCGAATCGGAACCCGCGGTTGATGTTGTAATTGCCCTTGTCGTCCTGCCAGGGCACCCTGAATATGAGCTGTCTCTCAGGCTCAACGATTCGCTCGAGAATCTTGGCCTTGACATACTCCGCGTGTCTATCCAGTACCGGCTCGAGTGAATCGAGCACTTCCTTAACAGCCTGGAGGAATTCAACCTCGCCGGGATTACGGCTCAGAAGTTGCTCGTAAACGGCTCTGGTGATTGTGCTTACTTCCACTCTGGTGATTGTATTTGCTTCCATTTTAATAACCTCCATCGCAAATCAGGAGTTCCGTACTGCACAGCTAATCTTTATAATAAGCTATACTAATAGTAGGGCCGAACAACTACACTTAAAACGGCTGGCACACATACTCTAACATATATAGTATACGCTCTTGACGACCTAATTCAAGAGATTAATAATGATATATTCTATTAGAATGGCTTATAGTGTGTGTAGGAATACGAGAGTATTCCGAGCATCCGCAACTTATAAGGCGGGGACCTGCCGGCAACTGTCAGCTAACCAATCGAAAGAAAAGAGCTATTGAACAAAAGCAAGGCAGTTCTTTTACAAGACTCTGCAGCAGAGCATCGGCGATTTTAACTGTTAAGGATTCTTTCAACCTTTCCTTGATCCACATCCATTACATACTGAATCCCACTGACTTCTGCTGCCTCACGCGTCAGGGCTGCTATATCATCTCGCGTCACATATTCGACAGCAAACTTTCGGCTGCCAGCCATTAACTGGGACAAACCTTGGGCAAGACGCTCGTAATAGGTGTAAAGTCCTAAGGCGCCGGTCGGGAGGTTTTCGAACTCCTTGCCCCCCAGTTCCTTGCGTAGCATGCTTGAGGTTACGAAGATTTCATCTTTGGTATTTCCGAAGCGTTCGATGTACACCGGCACTTCGTTTTCATCAATCGTGCGTCCGATGGTCTTACCCACCATCGCCGCGGCTATTGGGGCCCGAGCCATGCCAATCAGCTTTACAAATGGTGCACCGAGGGCAAGGCCTTTGAATATTTGGTCTTCAAAAGCAAAACCGCCGGCTAAGACCAGTGCAGGTAGATGCTCGCCCTTGTCGGCAATGCGTTTGGCATACTGATACAAAAGCGAGTGCAAGTGCACGGGAGGAATGCCCCACTCATTCATCATCCGCCAGGGGCTCATACCGGTGCCGCCGCCTGCACCATCGACGGTTAGAAGGTCGATTTTGTACCGCGAAGCAAACAAGACCGCTCTCGCCAGGTCCGCCGGCCGATAGGCCCCGGTTTTGAGAAAGACGTATTTGGCGCCGGCTTTACGCAACTCCTCCACCCGCTTGGCAAATGATTCCTCGGTTACCATACCCACCCGCGAGTGTCTTTCAAATTCTTTGAACGCGCCATGCTCAAAAGCCTTGATAACATCCGGGTCAGTCGGGTTCGGCAGCACCACGTAACCACGCTCATACAACAGTTGGGCCTTTTTGAGGTCCGTGATTTTTACTTCTCCGCCGATATCCTTGGCGCCCTGGCCCCACTTGAGTTCCACACATTCGACCCCAAGCTTTTCAATGGCATATTCCTGTACGCCCAGCCGGGTATCCTCAACGTTTGCCTGTACAGTGATTGCACCGTAACCGTCTCGCTGATGGTCTTTATAGAGCTTCACACGGCGTTTGAGGTCGGTTGTATCGACCACCAGGCCGTTTTTGATAACAGCTTCGGGGTCCATTCCGACAACGTTCTCACCAATGGTCAGGCCGGTTCCTGCCAGCGCAGAGCCAATGGCCAGACCTTCCCAGTTATTCTTGGCGACGTTTGTCGAACCAATCCCGGGAATACCCCACGGATAGCGGAACTTTATGCCCTTGTCATGACCGAAAGCAACTTCCAGATTGACGGCAGGAAAAATGGCCTTGTCGCTGTCGGCCTCTATCCCATAAGCGCCAACCGCCGTTCCCATAATGTTGAAATGCGAATAGTCTACCGGATACGTTTTTTCAGCCGCCGTCGTTATCACGCCGAATGGTTGCGGATAAATGACTTCGTGGCCGCGGTAAGCACTCTTGCCTATCTCGCACATCCCGATACAGCCGTCCACACACGTAACGCACATACCCGAAGCGGGCACAACCGAACCTTCTGTCCTGTTCTTTGTCAAGGTTGCCGCTGAGGCGTTTATCTTTGAAAACGTAAGTGACATTGTATTTGGCTCCTTTATTCTCGTTTGTTTTTCTTTATCTCACACGCTACACAAGGGTCCATGTAGCACATCATATCATCAAACTCTTCTTTCTCGATGCAGGGCGGTGTTAAATTCGCGCAGCCTCCGCAGATTGCTTTTTCCGGCTCGTTGTATGTGCAGCGAAGCTGGCAGGCCGGGCATACGTACATACACCCGCCGCACAACCGGCATACATCAGATTTGATGTCAAACGGTGTACCGATGCTCCTGTTCTGCCCCCTGTTGCGGAATCCGATGGCTTTGCCCATCATTTGCTCTTCGCACATTCGCACACATAGACCGCAAAGGATACAATCTTCGTATTCCTGCCTGAAACGCTGTTGACGAATCCCGTGTGCCGAGGCAAGGTCCTGGATTGTCTTGGACTGCGGACAGGAAGCCAACAGCAGTTCCAAAATCATTCTGCGTGCCTTTAGCACCCGCGTTGATGCCGTCCGCACCTTGAGTCCTTCCTCGGCTGGGTAGGTGCACGAGGAGACCAGTTTGGCTTTTGGTCCCTCCCCAATCTCCACCACGCACAGCCGACAGGCCCCATAGGGCGACAACCCGTCCATATGGCAGAGCGTAGGAATGGGAAACCCTATAAACCTTGCAGCTTCCAGCACGGTCGTGCCTTTCTCGACAGAAACCTCCAGGCCGTTTATTTTCAACGTAATCATGCCGACTTTTCCTCCACTGCCACACAGTTGGCGTCTTCATTTTCGCTGCGCCGTGTGAACTCCAGGTCGCACCTCATACATCTTCGGGCTTCACGAGTCGCTTGTTCAACAGACAATTGTCTCTCCACTTCCGCAAAGTTCTTTAACCTCGATTTAGCATCGAGTGTAGCAGGTTCTGTTCTTGCCGCATCTTCAAGCTCTTCATCGCCGAGCTCAGCAGGTTCTAAGAAAACCGCCGGCAGTTTTACTCTCGGTGGCTCAATCAGTTCTTTGCCGCGAAGATAGCGGTCTATAACCTCCGCAGCTTTTCTGCCTGCTGCAATGGCATCAACGACAGTATTAGGACCTGTCACCAGGTCGCCTCCGGCGAAGACGCCTTTACGATTGGTCCGAAGAGTCTTGCCGTCTACACGCAATCTGCCGCCCTTATCAAGTTTCAACCCCATAGAAGCAAGGCAATCGCTGTCCGGCCGTTCGCCGATAGCTACTATCAACGTATCCAGGGCAATAGTGAACTCAGTACCAGGTATAGGAACAGGGCTGCGTCGGCCGCTTGAGTCAACATCGCCCAGGCTGTTTTTAATGCATTCGATGTCAGCCAAACGGCCATTTGCCGAATCTATTCTCACGGGCTCCACGAATGTTTCGATTTTTACCCCCTCAGCTTCAGCGGCTTCAATGTAACGTATACTTGTTGGCGAGACTAATGTTTCAAGCTTTATACCCTCCTCAAGAGCTGCTTCGACTTCTTCGGCGTAAGCAGGCATCTCCTGCGAGGTGCGGCGGTAGAGCAGCGTTACACTTTTGACTTCTTTCTGACGCATAGCCACTCTTGCGGCGTCCACAGCCGAGTTACCGCCGCCAATGATACCTACGTGTCCTTTGGCCAGCTCCTCGCCTCTTAAGTTGAAGGCTTTGAGGAATTCCATCGATGGATAGACGCCTGACGTGTCTTCTCCCTCAAGACCCAATTGCCAACTCTTGTCCGCTCCTATTGCCACGAAAACTGCCTTGAATCCGTCTTTGAATAACTCATCAATAGTTACGTCGCGGCCCAGCCTTGTTCCGCATCTCAGGGTGATGTTTTCATCGAGCAGCGATTCTATCTCCTTGCTCGCCACATCCCGAGGCAGGCGGTAAGCAGGTATACAACTAATAAGCATTCCGCCCGGTTCGTCGTCGGCTTCGACGAGCGTCACCTTGTAACCGAGCAGAGAAAGATAATGGGACGCCGACAGGCCGGCAGGGCCTGCACCTACGACCGCTACCCTGTGAGCCTCCTTGCCGCAAAGGCCGGTTCTGACAGGTTTGTAAACCGAGGGGTCAATACGGTCTGTGATAAATCTTTTCAATGCTCGGATGGCAATGGCTTCGCCTCCGCTGACGGCAAGGTTGCATCTGGTCTCGCACTTGCGACCACAAACCCGCGCGCACACCGATGGGAACGGGTTGGCCTCCCTGATAACTTTGTAGGCTTCTTCGTATTTACCCTTTTCAATCAGGGCGACATAACGCCAAACCTCCGTGTCCAGCGGGCAACCAGCCTGGCAGGGCGCGCCGACCAATTCTTTGCACACGAAAGCATCGCATTTTTTATCAATCACGTGCCGATGGTATTCGTCGTGGAAGTAACGCAGGGTACTGAGAACGGGATTCGATGCCGTCTGTCCAAGACCGCACATTGTCGTATCCTTCACCACCTCCGCTAATTCTTTCAGAAGGTCTAAGTGTCCAGGTGTTGCCTTGCCTTGTGAGATGTCGTCGAGAATCTCGTACATCCGTTGTGTGCCCTTTCGGCAGGTGAAACATTTGCCGCACGATTCATCTTTCAGGAAATTCATAAAATATTTGGCGATATCAACCATACAGGTATTGTCATCCATGACAATCATACCGCCGGAACCCATGATTGACCCTGCCTTGGTTAAGCTGTCGTAATCAACGGGCAAATCAAACATATTGGCAGGAATACAACCCCCTGACGGCCCGCCTGTTTGAACGGCCTTTATCTTGGCCTTACCTGCGGGCCCGCCGCCAATGTCATAGACAATTTTCTTGATGGTCATTCCCATTGGTACTTCGACAAGCCCGGTATTGTTGATTTTGCCGACCAGACTGAATATCTTCGTGCCGGAATTATCCTTGGTGCCGATACTTGCAAACTCTTCGGCTCCGAGCCGAAAGATAAGCGGAATGTTCGCCCACGTCTCGACGTTGTTAATTGCCGTGGGCTTGCCGTCAATGCCTTTTTGTATGGGGAACGGCGGCCGCTGGCGAGGCTCACCCATCTTTCCTTCGATAGAGCGTATCAGCGCCGTCTCCTCGCCGCACACAAATGCGCCGGCGCCCTTGACCAGCTTGATATCAAATGAAAAACCGGTTCCGAGGATATTATCTCCTAAAAGGCCAACTTGTCGTGCTTGTTTCAGCGCGATGTTCAAATGCTTGACTGCGATTGGGTATTCATTGCGGACATAGACTACACCTTCTGTAGCGCCCGTCCCATAGGCGCCAATGAGCATCCCTTCGATGATGCTGTGCGGGTTTCCTTCCAGCACGCTGCGGTCCATATAAGCGCCGGGGTCGCCCTCGTCGGCATTGCACACGAGGAACTTGCCGTGGTCGCCCGGCTGTTTGGCCAGCAGCTCCCACTTCAAGCCGGTTGGAAAACCGGCGCCGCCCCGGCCACGCAA
>JAUWKC010000190.1 GCA_030607345.1 Planctomycetota bacterium
CGGGTGGCTCTGGGGGCGAATCCCAATCAGACAGTCAAGGCGTTTGTCGAAGCCGAGGCGTATCCCGGACCTTCACTTATTGTCGCTTACTCCCACTGTATCGCACACGGTTACAACCTCGTCAACGGCTACGAGCATCAAAAACAAGCTGTCGACAGCGGTTACTGGCCTTTGTACAGGTTTAATCCGCTGCTGAGAGAAGAAGGCAAAAATCCACTCCAGCTCGATTCGAAGCCGCCGAGTTTTGACTTTCAAGAGTATGTCTATGGCGAGAATCGCTATCGGGTCCTGAAGCAGTCAAAGCCGGAGATAGCAGAGAGACTGCTGAAGCTTGCCAAGGCCGATGCCGCTGAGAAATTTGCCTTTATGGAGCAGCTTTCAAAGTTGGATTATAGTCAACAAACCGGTTCGGAAAGTTAAGTCTGTGGTTATCGCCCAGGCCCTGCGGCTGAAGAAATGTGGCGTAATAAAATGCTAACGAGAGTACGGATAGGTTGGCGAGGAGGCTAAAATGGTTCTTCGGTTGTCCAAAACAGTGGGGCGCGTTTCACTTGTGGCGTTTCTTGTGCTTACGGGTTGTATCCAGAAAATAGATGATATACCGGAATCTGTTAATCCTCTTGGCGACCCCAACGTTGTCGTGCCGGATTATGTCACCAGGGCGATGGTGGCCACGGGCGGCGCCGATGCCTGGGCTGGAACCGGCCTGATAGAAGCTGACTGTGTGGTTACTTTTTATCAGCCCAGCCTGTATTTGACAAAGCAGCATGTAAGCGTCAGGCCCTGGCCGGCTTATATTCGTATCGAAGCCCGTGAGCCGCAAGGCGAGTTTGTGTGGGAGCTGTCCGGCGACGGCTTCAGCGTGCGCGATGGTTCTGCCGCGGTCGATGTTTCACCGATTAGCGCAGTAGACCGACGCTTCGCGGCGTCGGTGCTCTATGTAATGACGGCGCCGATGCGTCTTCTGGATGAAGCCGGGCGATTGACTCGCAATGCCGAGCCGGTCAAAATCCAGGGGCGGTGGTATCATTCTATTGAAAAAGTGACCGCCGATGATGCACCAGAGCTTTGGTCAAAGGTGGTTTTCTACCAGAATGCGCAAAGCTCGCTGGTCGATATGATATGGATTAGCGGGACTCCTGTATTGCCTGTCGCAGGGAACGAAAAGACACACGCCCAGGCTCTGCCGAAAGATGGTGTCTCGCCGGCACATGTCAGTGAGCCCGGTCTGCTGGCAGTTCGCGGCTACGATTACGCGAGGCTTGAAAGAGGCAAAGTTCTGGTTCCGAGGAGAGTCGAGATATTCGGCGCCGACGCCAGCGGAACTTTGAACCAACGCCTGGCAAAGATAGATTACTACAACTTGCACTCCACGCAAAAAGTTGTATCGGACTGAACGGGTGTCTTGCCGAACGCCGGGGAATTAAGCGTTGAATTTGCAGACAAGCCGTCCGGATAAACCCAACAATTCAAGGGCAAAATCAGCATTTCATTTGGGCGTCAATTGTTCCGATTATTAGCACTTAGCCGCTGAGTTTGAGACCTTTGCGGCAGGCGCGGCCTGTTTCAGATGCGGCGCCGAGTGATAATTATCGGCCCAAAATAAACGCTGAGCAGCGAACAAACCCGGCAATTGCAATGTATATCTAACGTTTGGTTTGAATCGCCGGGAGTAGTACACGCCGCTGACGCGCGGCTCCGGCTGCATTTGGCAGCCTGTTGAGTGTTCTCCGCTGCGTCCGGACGCCGCAAGTGCAGCAGGTCGCACCTTGGCTGTCTGGTATGTCCTGGCAGGCGCAACTGCTTTTGAGGCAATAGGTTATGAGAGACGATGAGGTGGGTGTTGTTTGCTGAAGTCTTTGCTTTGCCATCTTCGAATTGGAGTGAGGTTGTGAGTCTTTCCGCTACCATGACTGCCTGTCTGTTTTCGCCCGTTTGTTGGTGTTACGGTAGTTAAAGAAGTTAAGCGGATACTCGGTCAAACCGATAAAACTCGCAGAGTATGCAAGTGGATTTGGCTTTATTGTTTATGTGCTGAAATTTGGAAGTTTTCAGATATGAGATACAGGCGGGCGGCAGGTAGAAGCAGAGATTTTCCGATTCGAGGGCTTTGTTCGTCAATTGCCAATCGGTTGTTTTACCACGTGGTTCCTTATTTTCTTCTCTGCATTTGGGTATGCGGTTGCGGGAACAAGTTTTTCGACCCGACGCAGGTGGGCAGATTCCGCCCAAAGCCGGCTGTCAATCTAATTCTTGATTCGCTCGGCGTGGCGCCTGAGACGCCGTCTGCCTGGGCCGGTGCTGAGGAGCCGCGACCCGTAGATGTTATGGAACTCCAGACGGACTACGCCTTCAATCCCGGCGACTTCATCCGGGTGACTATCTTTGAGCTTCTTCAGGAAGGGCGAATCTTTACGGAGAACTATGTTGTTAGGGAAACGGGCACAATATCCATACCCGAAGTCGGTGTAATCCAGGCTCAAGGGCTTACGGAGTCTCAGCTTGAAGACGAAATAAGGGATATACTCAGGCCGAGTATATTGAAAGAACCGTCGATTACCATAGGCTTGGTGCGGTCGGAACGAAGGACATTTTCAATATTGGGCGACGGCGTCGGGGGGCCTGGCAGATATTTTCTTCCGCGCTACGCGCTGAGGCTGGCGGATGCACTTGCCACGGCCGGCGGAATAAGCGAATTTAATGTCAGCTACGTTTTCGTTTCGCGTGCTGTCACCGGTAAGGCCGCCGAGGCCGAGCCTTTCGAGCCGGAGTCCGGCAGACCAGTCGAGCCTGGTGAGCAGCTTGAGGTTCCTGAAAAAGAGATGCTGGAGATAATAAAGCCGCTCAGCCTGGCGGCACAGAGCCAATTGGTCCTCGCTGCCGCGGAGATGGGCACACGCCAGGAGCAGCCTGGGCGTGTTGAGTGGATTTTCAAAGGCGGCAAGTGGGTGCCGGTCCGCACAGGGGCCCCTGAGCCAACCCAAGCCGACAGGCTGGTCAAGCCTGTCAAGCCGGTCAAGGTCGTCGAGCAGACCCAGCCGCCGGAGTTTGGGTGGGAGCAGATAGGCGCCGCAGGTGTGCAGGCCCGGGTTATTAAAATCCCGGTCGATAGATTTCAGTCAGGCGACCCTCGATACAACATAGTGATAAGACCGGGCGACACTATTTACGTTCCGGTGGACATCGTCGGTGAGTTTTATATTATGGGCAACGTCAACCGGCAGGGTGCGATACCTTTGACAGGCCGGCCGATGACCTTGAAAATGGCGATAGCGGTGGCTGGAAACCTCGGACCGCTGGCCTGGCCCAAACGCTGTGAAGTGATTAGAAGATTGAGCAAGGACAGAGAAGAGATTGTAATGGTGGACCTTGACAAGGTTTTCAGTGGTGAGCAGCCCGATTTCTTCATCAAGGTCAACGACCTCATCAATGTGGGCACGCATCCGACCTCCAGATGGCGGGCGGTTTTGCGAAATGCATTCCGCTCCACGTACGGATTTGGCTTCGTTTATGACCGCAATTTTGCAGACATAGACTATGGACAGCGCAGGCTTACTAACTGGTTTTAATTAGGATTGAGACGTTTTGGTCTGCAGCAGCAAAATGTTTTTGCCTTGCACCTGGTTTTGCAGAGACCTGACCCGCGATAATCTGTAGAATACCAGCAGAATTTGTTGGCGCATCATTGAAGGGTTTCTATGTTTCGGGGCAGCGGGGCGTAAGACGTTGATGTTATGCCTGCTGCGAACCGGAACTCTTGGCGGTGCTGACCGTAACAGCAGGGCAATTGACTATGGCTGGATATTACGCCGACAGTGAGCAAAAGCAAGGCACTCATTATCGGGGTCGAACTTCTGAGTCGCCGGCTCTGGACCCTCAGCAGCAGGCAACACGCAGGAACTGGGGCGACCTTGGCGTGCACGTCTACGTGAAAATCGTGCTGATCGCAGGTCTGTTCTACTTCCTTTTCCACAGAGAGATTAACGGCATTGTCTCTCAATGGGTGGAAAACCCGAATTGGTCGCACGGTTTTCTGATACCCTTTTTCAGCCTGTATTTTATGAACCAGCGAAAGCACGAGCTCCTGAACGTGCCGATGCGCCCGAGCTGGCCTGGTCTGGTCCTTCTGGTCTGCGGAATCCTATTTTATCCCCTCAACCTGGTTCACTTTCAGTATGGTTATCTTACACCCCTCGGTATGGTCGCAACGCTTGGCGCAATCGTACTGTTTCTTGGCGGCTGGGGATTGGTCAGGTACCTGTGGCTTCCTGTCGGGTTTTTGATTTTTGCA
>JAUWKC010000115.1 GCA_030607345.1 Planctomycetota bacterium
GCACAGCAGCCGGTCACACCTGATAGGGCAAAGGCTGCTGGATTCCGGGCACGACGTGATGTTTGTCGGGTACCGCAAGTCGCTGGCTTATCTGAAGCAGTATTTCGGTGAGCGGGTCAGAGAGATACTTTGGTCCTTGCTTTGCCTTTGAGGTGTGACGCATTGACCGAAGCGGCCAAAATAAGAGAGAGAACGTTTACGTACCTCCAGCGAAGCTGAAATACGGGGTCACCTTCTGTCGGCGCGGAGTTGCTGCTCGTTGACCCGAGTTAGTTCATTAAGTTCGGCCTTGATGGGTCTTAGCCCAAGATCGCGCACGATTCGCCAGTGCCAGATTATGATTTGAGTTACTACAAGTGTGAGCAGAAAGGCGTTGTATGACGCGAAGCCGACTATGTCGGAACGAGTGAGCCACCACGCGAGCGAGATTAGCAGGCCGATTGAGGAGAAGATAAGAGTCATAAGTGTTCGCAAGGGATGAGGTCTCAGGATATAATAGCGTTCAAGAGCCTGAAGCCCTTTCAGGTAGAGCCGAGCTTTTTGAACCAGGGCCTTATTCTCCAGGTCCTTGTGCGCTCGCTCCTTACTCTTGGATATTGCCTCACCAACTTCTGATTGTACTTTCTTGTTTGCCAATTTGTCGGCGAGGCTGTAGGCCGTGAATATAAGAGCATCCCAACCAGGGTCTTTGGCAGCGACCAAAAGGCCGGCAAGTAGTATCCCCAAAGTCAGTATCAGGATAGTCTCCATGATAGTGGAGGGAGGCTCGTACCGTTCTGGGTCAAGCCACTCAAATAGCAAGTCAAGCTCTTTCTGGCTAGACCATATCCACGAAAAGATTAGCCAAGCGGTCATGCCCAGAAGTGCTATGTGGCCAAAGTCCATCATTTGTGTTGAACCTTTCAATATTTCCATGAGCTTTGAGGCGAATAAGCTCAAAGCCAAGACCCCAGTCCCCGCAGTTATTGCCAACCTTCGAGCGTTGATCAACTCCTTGGACCGTTCCCGCAGGTATCCGGGCGTGTATACCATGACTATTCTACCAAACCGCTCGTCTATATTGATGCCCTAAGACTTCAATTCATCGGGGGCGCTGTAATCTTAGAGTACCATTAAACTTTTGTCAACTATTTCCGTGCGATAAGTGAGGTTTTTTTTACTTGGTGTACGGGAGTCACGGCGCGCGGTAGCCTGGGCTGGTTTCTCCCTTATAAGTGAATGTCTGCAGTTGAAGAAGAAGATGCTTGTTCTGCCGGTGGGTCAAATGCTTTGAGGTTTGGGGGGTTGCAAAACGCTCGGAGGCGCTTACAATAAGCTGCGGTAATGTAGGTCTCGTGAGCTCTTGTTCTTATGACAGTAGCGCGTTTTTATTGTGATGCTATCGAGGGTGAGAAAGTCGAGCTTTGCGCCTCGGAGTCGCGGCATCTCGCTGCGGTAAGAAGATTGTCCGGCGGCGACCCTGTGGAGCTCTTTGACGGATTGGGCAAGCTTGCTGTCGGAACGGTTGACAAGGCTGATGTGCGCAGGGCAACTGTGGCGGTTAAGGAGGTGAAGGTTCTGCCGAGGCGCACTACGGCTCGGATAACCATTGCGGTATCGATAGCCAAAGGCGCACGTTTCGACCGGCTGTTAGCGGGTTGTACGGAGCTTGGTGTTGACCGGATATGCCCGGTTATATTTGAACGGACGGTGAAGCAAGCAGAGAATCCGAGGATTCTTGAGAGGTGGGAGAAGATAGCGATTGGGTCGGCGAAGCAATGCCGTCGGCTGTTTCTGCCTAAGATTGACGGTCCCGCCCCGGCGGCGACTGCCGTTGCCAATCTTAGGAGCGACTTCAAGGACGCCAGATTCATTGTCGGAAGCCTGTCGTCCGACGCAGCGTTTCTGGCGGACACAACTTTTGGCGGTTGCGACGTTGTCGCGTTTATAGGTCCGGAAGGCGGTTTCAGCGAGCAGGAGGAGCGTTTTTTGAAAGAGCAGGCAGTGGAGCAGGTCCAGCTTGGCGATACGGTTTTGCGGGTTGAGACGGCTGCATTGGCATTTGCGGCGATTCTGACGGCCCGGAGAAATGCGGTCGAGCACAAATCGGGCGTTTCTTAACGGCTGCATCCGATTGTCGGGCGTTCACCGAGTTGGAGATTGGACTTGACAGGCGCCTCGAAATCCGTAACGTAGAGAGCAGTCGTGCGCAGCACCCTTGAATCCGCGGCTGTCTATCCTGTGAGTGCGGGGCACAACTTAAGTTTCTTAAGCGCAAGAATTCAGGTTTTAAGGAGAAGAACAAATGTCTGGTAAATCCCCAGCAATGTCGCGTCGTCAATTTCTTGCCCGTACGGGCCAGACTGCGGCCGGTTTGTTTGCCGCCGGGGCCTTATCATCGTGTACAGGCAATCAACCCGGGCCCGCTGCCGCAGGCCGGGTAATCGGCGCGAACGAGCGCATCAATATGGCAATAATCGGGGTGGGAGGTCGCGGCGGGAGCCTTGCGCGGGGCTTCGCCGGGATACCGAACGTTCGGGTTAAGACGCTGTGCGACATCGACGAGAATCTCCTGGCGGGGCGCGTTAAGCAAGTTGAGTCGGCTCAAGGCTCGGCATGCGGGATGGAATACGACCTTCGGCGGGTCTTTGACGATAAGGAGATAGATGCAGTGGCGACGGCGACGCCGAACCACTGGCACGCGCTTGTAACCGTGTGGGGCTGCCAGGCGGGAAAACACGTGTACGTGGAAAAACCGTGCAGCCATAATATATGGGAGGGCAGAAGAATGGTCGAGGCGGCCCGCAGGCACAACTGCATCGTTCAGGTCGGCTTCCAGAGCCGGTCGAGCAGGAACGTGCGTGCGGCGATGAAATTCATCCGCGAGGGCGGGCTGGGCGAGATATATATGGCCAAGGGCCTGTGCTATAAGCCGCGTGAGTCTATCGGCAGATGTCCCGACGGGCACGAACCCGGACGCGACTATGAGTATTATGTCCACGGCAGGAGAGGAAAAGTGTACGACGGCAGGTACTTTGACAAGGTGCATTACGATTTGTTTCTCGGTCCCGCGCCGGAAAGGGCCTTCAACTATAACCGCTTCCACTACAACTGGCACTGGCACTGGGACTACGGCAACGGTGACATCGGCAACCAGGGCGTCCACCAGATGGATTTGGCTCGCTGGGGACTGGGTAAGAATGAGCACCCTGTCAAAGTCAGCTCACATGGCGGATACTTTGTTTTCGACTCGGCCCAGGAAACGGCGAACACCCAGACTGCCAGTTTCGAGTACGCCGACGGCAAGATTCTGCAGTTCGAGGTACGGGGCCTGAATACAAATGATGAGAGCAGCGTCAGGATAGGCAATTTGTTCTTCGGCTCGAAGGGCTGGATGCACCTCAATAGCGGCGGCGACACGTGGGCAACATTCTTCGGACGGAAAAACGAGTCTGGAGTCACTTCTGAAAGTGCCGATGCTGCTGCCGACCCATCGGATTTGACAAGCTCCGGCGGAGGTGGGCACTTTGGCAACTTTATCAAGGCAGTTCGCTCCGGAAAGAGGCAGGACCTCACCGCCGATATAGAGGGCGGACATCTGTCGGCAGCACTTTGTCATCTGGCGAATACTTCCTATCGCCTCGGGCGCAACCTGACGTTCGACGGCACAAGGGAAAAGTTCGTCGGCGACAAAGAAGCAAACAAAATGGTTAGGGGCTTTCCACAACTCGAAAACGGCAGGCTCATCGAGGCCAAAGATTACCGCAGGCCTTTTACTATTGGTCAGAAGGTATAAGCAGTTGGACCAAAAAAAAAGAAAGTGGAGGTAATGTCATGAGCGTTTGTTCGAGACGACGATTTCTTGTCCGGTCGCTGCACGCCGCTGGAGGTTTGTTTGCCGCCGGAACACTGACTTCGTGCGGCAGTGTGAGGTCTCGCTCTGCCGGTAAGCCGGGGGCCGGTATGCGTTTTGGCCTGGTGACATACCTGTGGGGTAAAGACTGGGCCCTGCCGACGCTCATCGGCAACTGCGAGGCAAGCAACGTACTCGGTGTGGAACTGCGAACCGAACACGCCCACGGCGTGGAACCGAACCTGAACGCGCGGCAGCGGCAGGATGTGAAAAAATGCTTCGAAGACAGCGCGGTAACGCTGGTCGGATTGGGGACGAATTTTGCCTTTCACTATGCGGATGCTGCGCGAGTTCGCTCCAATATTGACGGGGCAATGCAGTACGTGAAGCTCTCGTATGATGTGGGCGGCAGCGGCGTTAAGGTCAAGCCCAACGGACTTCCTGTGGGGGTGTCAGCAGACAAGACGATTGAGCAGATAGGCAAATCGCTGAACACGCTGGGCAAGTTCGCGGCGGGCTACGGCCAGGAGATTCGCGTCGAGGTGCACGGCAAAGAAACTTCATCGCTGCCGATTATGAAGCTGATTTTTGACGTAGTGGAAGAGCCCAACGTCGGTGTCTGCTGGAATTCGAATGCCCAAGACCTCGACGGGCAGGGTCTGACATACAATTTCAATCTTGTCAAGGACCACTTCGGGGCCACCGTCCACGTCTGCGAACTCAACATCGGCAGATACCCGTATCAGAAGCTGATGAAACTGTTCGTCAAAATGGACTACAAAGGCTGGATATTGCTGGAGGCGCGCACCGCCCCCAGAGACCGTGTCAGGGCATTGGCGGAGCAGCGGGCAGTGTTCGAGCAGATGGTCAAAAGAGCCGGGTAATTGCTCTGAGATGCAAGCAGAACTTGCGCCTGTTGTAATCCTGCCGACGAAAGCGGATACAGGGTGAATGATGATTACACGGGGGTATTTCGATATAGAGACGACGGGTCTGAGCCGTAACTACTGTGAACTGACCGTAGTCGGTATCGGTCTCGAACGAGGGAGAAAACGCGAGTCCTTTCAATTGGTCGGCGAGCAGATATCGGCATCGGAGGTGGTCGGGCTCACACACAAAGCAGACGTGCTGTATACGTACAACGGGGCACGATTCGACCTGCCGTTCGTCAAGGCCAAGCTCGGCGTTGACCTGAAGGACTATACCGTTCACAAGGATTTAATGTATGAGTGTTGGCGGAGGAATTTGTACGGCGGGCTCAAGAAAGTCGAATCGGCACTGGGAATCAGGAGAAAGACCCAGGGCGTCGACGGATGGATGGCGGTTAAACTGTGGTACGACTACTTAAACCACGGAAACATGAACTCGCTGGCGCTTTTGCTGGATTATAACAAGGAAGATGTATGGAACCTGCGCGTGCTGCGGAAGAAACTGAACGTTTGAGGAAATGGCAGGTACGTAAGAGCATTTGAAAGCTGCCGAGTAAACATCGACATACCGGCCTGATAATACTACCAAGTCAACTTATCGACTTTTCATAAATTAAAGGAACGAACCTTTAATGACCGACAATGCCAATTGGACTTAGTAAGTGCGTTTAGTGTAATGGCGGCTGAGGTATTATTCTCACTGCATGTTACGGTAAAGTGGATTGGCGCTTCCGCGGGAATGACAATTGGGCGTAATAATTATTGACCTTTGAACAACTAATGGAACGAACCTCATAGTATATGACCTTCGCGCACGCCGGCTTATTCCGGCAGGAAAGCAGCAACACCGGCTATAGTGCCCTGATATGCGTCATTATCGCCGATAGCAGGCTTGTTCCTTTATATTTTGAAAGGTCAATAATTGTACAAGTCTCGGACCGGCTGTCGAGGAAATAAACATAAAGTATATCATAAATATATCTAATAAAACATTAACGTAATGTTACAATTATTGAATAGCTGCTATCAAACGTCAAGTCTCGGTCAAACCGGCCTACTCAGTTATTGAGGTTGAACACTCGTCTCGTTTTTAGTGCAGAAATCCGCAAGCGATAATATGACGCTAGAGCAGCCCTGTGATATTTACCGTAGCTTGCGCTCCCTCATCAGCCTGTTTATTTCTGCCAAGTCCTCTGCCAGGTGCTGGTCTGCATCGGTGTCAATGTATGCTAAATTACCTTTGGCATTCAGAACAAGAACGC
>JAUWKC010000292.1 GCA_030607345.1 Planctomycetota bacterium
ATTCAAAAGGCTGACATCCGCGCAAGAAACGCCGGGATGACCGTCGCAAAGGCCCTCGAATTCATCAGGCAAGTCAAAGATTACAAGGATGTCCCCATCGGCCTGCTGATGTACTACAACCTGATTTATCAGTACGACACCGAAAAGTTCTTCAAGGATTCTCACGCCGCCGGCGTCAACAGCGTGCTGGTTGCCGACCTGAGTATTGACGATGCAGATGAAATTATAACACCTGCTCGCTCCGCCGGTCTCGATACGGTCTTTATGGTAACACCAAATACCACGCCCGAACGTATGAAAACTATCGCTGCCAGAACCACCGGCTTCATTTACACCGTATCACTCCTCGGTGTCACCGGAAGCAGGGACACCCTTTCGGACACCGTCGAAGGGCTCGTCAAAAAACTCAAGAGTCTCACACCCGTACCGGTCTGTGTCGGCTTTGGTATAAGCAAACCTCAACACGCCGCAATGGTCGCCGCAGCCGGCGCTGAGGGGGTCATAATCGGCTCGAAGATAGTACGCTTGATAGAGGATAATTTAGGCGATAAAGAAAAAACGCTCGCCGAAATCTCCAGCTTCCTGACCAGCGTCAAATCCGCAATCCAAGACAAAAAAGCAACATAGCTTTACCGAGTGACAACCGTACCGCATAGCTATTCAGCCAGACCACAGAGTCTGCATCCTCCGGCATTGTTCCAAATTGAAATCCGACTTAGCTGTTAATCAGTCGGTACGCCTTAATCAATTCCGCTACGCTCCATGCCTGGGCGAAACAGCCCCTCGGTCGGTGAGGCGCATCACCGTCGAATATCTCCGCGACCTGACCGAGGCAGCCCTCCTCGGTTAAATGCCGCATCAACGGTTGAATAAACTCCGACGCCTTCTTCCTGCTCTTTCGGTCGAAACCGTTCACCTTAAGGTACGCCTCGACAAACGAACCCATCAGGTAAGGCCAAACCGTCCCTTGGTGATACGCCTCATCCCTTTGTCTTTGATGACCCTCATACCGACCTTTGTAATGGCTGTCCTCAGTGTTCAGGGTCCGCAGACCGTATGGTGTGAGCAGATGTTTTTCAACTGCATCAACCACGCACTTTGCCTGACGCGGCTGAAGCGCCGAAAAAGCCAGTGAAACCGCAAATATCTGGTTCGGCCTTAAGGCGGCATCCACCGAACCATCCGGCAGAACACGGTCGTTCAGATAACCCACCTGCTCGTTCCAGAACATTGCAGAAAAGCTCGAGCCTACCTTGTCCGACATAATCTTGTATTTTTGAGCAGCTTCTCTGTCTCTGCCGGCGTAGAATTGAGCAAGATAGCACAGGCTGTTGTACCAAAGGGCATTCACCTCCACTGCCTTTCCCCAGCGCCCCGTAAAAGCGACGTCGTCACATTTGGCATCCATCCACGTCAGTTGTGTATCGTCGTTTCCTCCCGTTATCAGACCGTCGTCATCAGCCCGAATGCCAAATCGCGTCCCTGCATTATAAGAATCCACAATCCACCGAATCGTCGGAAGCAGATGCTGCGTAAAAACCTTCATATCACCCGTGGCGTGCAGATATTGAAAAGCGGAACTAATGAACCAGAGTGAAGCGTCAATGCTGTTAAAATACGCCGTGTCGCTGTAATCATCGAAGCGATTCGGAATCATTCCCTTGTCCGCCGCCCGCGCAAACGTCGTCAGAACCGACCTCGCCTCGTCAAACTTCCCCGTCAAAAGCAAAAGACCCGGCAGCGATATGAAAGCGTCTCTTCCCCAGTCGGCAAACCAGGGAAAACCCGCCAGAATCGTCGTCCTGTAGTCGCCTTCGCCGCCACCGTTGATGCGACGCCGTGCGATAAACTGCTCGGCAACCAGGCAGAGTATTTCGTAAGCGCCGTGCTGATTGCCGCTGTTACCCGCAACCAGCGAAGAAACCAATCCACTGCCGAAGACCCTTCGTGATGTATGAGGCACCCCCAATATCGCATTATTGACCTCCGGCTTTAGACTTAATGCTTTGGACTTCAGACTCTCGTCACGCTGCTTAAGCTCCTGCCGTACCTCGTCGATGTCGTACTCTACACTTGCCGGTACATATTGAGCCGTTTTGCTTTTCCCAAAGGCATCGTGCGTCAGACTGGCCCACAACACCACCGTCGAATCCGAATCCACCCTGCACCTGAAAAAACCGGGAGACCACAAATCTTCATTGAACTGCTGGCCCCGCTCTTTATCCCAGCGATAAGAAAAGTTAAACCACCACTGCGGGTCATCGCTGAACTTCATAGACTTGCTGCTCAACACCAGCTCACAACTGCTCGGCGTCTTATGCCGCACGACCAGGCTCTCGCCGAACAACTCCGCGTACATTCGAGCATAGGATTTCTGCAGTCCGTGAAAATCCCGCAGCCCAACCATCGGACGGACAACCAAATCAACCGACTCTAACTCCTGTATCTTTTTGGCCCTGCTAATACCACCGAAATCATACACCAGCGCCACCGTGTCCGATTCGCCAAGAAGATATATCGACTTGGTCAGCACAAGTCTCTCTATATCAAAATCAAAATGCACGCCGCTGTCACGCCGAAATTGCCGCATATGCCGGAAGCCTTCCGGTGCGAACTTGTCATTGAACTCAAACGTTGACAGTTCAAAAACCTCACGGCCGTCGCTGTTCGGCGGGCCGTTGGAAGACCCCGGCTTGTTAAGAACAAGCATCTCAAGGCAATTAGCCAACGCCATTATCCTGTTGCAAAGCGGATTGGGCGAGCCGATTAGAAGACCGTGGTACCTTCTCGTGTTGCACCCGACAATCGTTGAAGACGC
>JAUWKC010000243.1 GCA_030607345.1 Planctomycetota bacterium
ACGGCGCGTGTTATTCCTTCCAGCGCGCCGGCCTCAGCCGGCGGCGTGAAGATAATTCCTTCCCTGACAATAGAGACATTGTCGCCCGTGGCTTCGGCGACATAGCCTTGGTGGTTATACATAATCGCTTCGGGCCCGTCATTGTCGAGTGCTTCGATTTTGGCTAAGATGTTATTAAGGTAATTGAGGCTTTTGGCCTGTGGCGGCACGGCCAGCGGATGATTTCGAACGGTGGCGGCGCTGATAACCTTCATGCCCGTTTCGTAAAGCTCTTCAGGATAAAGCTGAATGCTGTCTGCGATTATAAATAATTGAGCCGGCCCGCAGACAAAGGGATTCAGGCCCAGGTTGCCTATCCCACGGGTAACAACTAATCGGATGTAACCGTCCGTCACATCGTTAGCTTCGACCGTCTCTTGCATTGACTTGATAAGCCTGGCTTTGCTCATCGGAATTTCGAGTCGAATACCTTTGGCTGAGTTGAAGAACCGCTCTACGTGGGCTTGGAGTTCAAATATCCGTCTGTCGTAAACGCGGATTCCTTCAAAGACCCCATCGCCATAAAGCAGGCCGTGGTCAAAGACGGATATTTTGGCGTCTTGTTCATCAACAAGCTTGTCGTCAAGCCATATTTTCAGTACCATAGAAAATCCCCAAAACTCAAGAACCCAAAGCGGCCGGCGCCCTGATTCAATATCCGGGTCTGATTACAGCACCCGGCAGTCAGAATCTTTGCTCGTCCAGGCCTATCACGCTTTGAGTTTTTCACTGCCTGGCTTTGTGCCCTGAACTTTCTGTCAGGCTATCCTGCCGTCTGCCAACGTTATTATCCGACCAGCTCTCTTGGCCGTCCTTTCGTCATGGGTTACCATTACAATCGTCTGGCCGGCTCTATTTAGCTCTTCAAAGGTTCTTAAGATAGCATTTCCGGTCGCCGAGTCAAGGTTCCCGGTGGGCTCATCCACCAAAAGCAGCTCCGGCTCATTCATCAATGCTCTTCCGATAGCGGCTCTTTGTCTCTCTCCGCCGGAAAGCTGATAAGGCTTATGGTTGGCCCTTTCGGCGAGTCCAAGTTGGGCCAGGAGCTCCCCGGCCCGCTTTTTGGCGTGCCGGCGGCACAATAGCCATCCGATTACGCTGGTAGACGCCATAGCCGGCAGAAACACGTTCTCCAGCACATTTAATTCGTCCAATAAATGATAGAACTGAAAGACAAATCCGACCATTTTGTTGCGGAAGCGGTTCAGCTCGGCGGCGCTGAGCCGGCTCAGGTCCTTTCCATCAACCCGCACGGTTCCTTTGTTCGGGCTATCCAGGGCGCCGAGTATGTGCAAGAGGGTGCTCTTGCCGCTTCCGGAGGCGCCGACTATGGCCACAAATTCGCCCCTTTTTACGGCAAGGTCCACGCCTCTGAGGACACTGACTTCAGCAGCGCCCATCCGATAGGATTTGTGAACGTTAGCTGCCTGCAATATGACGTCGCTGCTGCTCATAACTGTGCGACCTGCAAAGTTTCAGCCGGGTTCAATCTTGCCGCCTGCCTGCTGGGAATGAACGCGCCGACCAGACAGGCAGCTATCGCCAGGAGGACAATTATTCCCAGAAGGCCGAATTCTAACCGATTAGGGATTTCACCTATAGCATAAATCCTTCTATCCCACAACTGAAACTGAAAATGCTCAAAAAGCCAGTTTTCTATTGCGTTGATTTTGACCAGAAACAGCCAACCGAGGAGTCCGCCAACGAATGAACCGAAAACACCCACCAGCAAAGCGAAGCCCAGATAAAGCTGGCTCAAATCCCAGTTGGAGGCCCCGATGCTTTTGAGTATACCAATGTCTTTGCTTTTGTGGCTGACAATCATAAAGAAGACCACAAAGACGATGAAGACGGTAGTGACACCAACAAAGGCGAACATGACTATCAGCATGGTCTGCTCTTTTTCCATTGCGGCTATAAATTCTCGCCGGCCTTGCTTCCAAGTCTGGACGCTTACGTGTTCGAACAGGTTCGATAATCTTTCTGCTTGTTTTTCTTCGACGAATTTTCCCCAGAGCAAGGCGACCCTGTCCCAGCCTGCTCTTAGCCGGATGCCCGGTGCGAACTTTATATGGAGACTGGATACTCTCTTGTCGGCGCCTGCCATGCCGCAAAGCAATTGGGCCTGTTCGAAAGGAAGGTACACCATCGAGCTGTCGACGCGGGCCAGTCCACTGTGTGAAGTGTCACTGTAGTAGAACGTCCTGGTGTTGACCAGCCCGGCGCCTGCCTTTGCCAGCGCCCCTCGTGCGGTTAACGGAAAACAACTTACACTAAGCGCCGTCTCGGCTGGTCTGGGCGTATGATAGTAGCCTCCTTTGGCATCCGGCTCAATCGCGAGATTTACCCCGAGCACGCAGCCGATATGGTTCGGGTCACCGTCAAGGCTGAAAGCATTGGAGACGTCGTTTTTGTGATAATACAATGTCTTTCCAAAACCCGTGGCCTTACTGTGTCTGACAGGGTCGATGCCCATAATCTCAACGCCGAAGCCCCGCTCGGAGCCCTGCGGAGTTACAAGTGCATAGCCGTGTATAACCGACGAGACGGCTTCGATAAAATCCTGCCGCTCAAGTAGCTTCAGGAAATCCTCGTAGTAAGCAAAGCCGACGAGTGATTCACTGGCTACGGTACAATCGCCCGCAAAATCGTGATTTTTCTGCTTGAAGTCCGTCACGAGGCCCTGCATTACGGTCATTACGACGACAACAATGAAAACGCAAAGGGCGACCGCGGCAAACGCAAGGTAACTGACGCGCTTGTTGAAAAGATAGCGAAATGCCAGGACAATCTTATACATTCAAGTCAGTGCTCATTCGTATCTCAAGATATTTACGGGCCTGGTGCGAGCGGCAATAATCGCCGGAATCAACGCCCCCACGGAGACAGCGACGACCGCCGAGAAGACTATAAGAACAAGCCAGTTCCAGTTGACCTCGTTGGGGATTTTACTGAACATATACACGCTACTCTTGCAGAGCTTCAGCCCGAAGACAACCCTAATCCATCCTTCAATCGTATTGATGTTCTTTGTAACAGCGTATCCGATGACGGTGCCGAGAGCTGCCCCAGCGATGCCTACGCAGCCGCCGAAACCAACAAACACCATCGCCACCGAGGTGCTGGTGGCCCCGCAACTTTTCATTATGGCCACATCTTTTTGCTTTAGCCTTGCAATCATATAGAATATGCAGAAGACCAGCAGCACGACGCCGAAGCTTACAACTCCGAATATCAGCAAGAGCACGCCCATTTGCTTCATTAGCTCGGCGACATATCGGCTTTGCATCTGCTGAGAGGTTTCGATATCAGTGTAGCTTATAAGCGGTGCGCTCCAGCCAAGCTTATCAGTTGCAAAAATCTCCCAGACTCCGCGGATTTGGGCCA
>JAUWKC010000117.1 GCA_030607345.1 Planctomycetota bacterium
CTTCCCGGCTGCCTGAAGACGGCGCTTCAGAACCGCTACGGCGACGCCGGCCTGAAGTGCGAGTATCGTCACTTCGATTCAATGGAGCAGCTAAGGGATGCAGGGCTTACCCTGGCGGTAATCAAGGATACATTTCTGACGGACCACTGCGTGGCAGTGCTGGAGGTCTCGGATGAGACAGTGACACTTGCCGACCCGGTTCTGGGCGAGATGCGAATGTCGCGCCGGCAGTTTGAAAAACTCTGGCGGTTCACAGGCGTTGTCGTGAAACGAGATTCTTTTGAGAGCATCTGAACCGATTCGTCGGAACTGCCAGATGCCATTGTCAAAGCATTTCACGATTCGGCGAGACAATGCTCCCTATTCTATGCGTTTTCGGTAGAGTCTGGTTGTCAGGGCTCTTTGCCAGCCGGTCCAGTTCGAATCGCCGGTCTCGTTTTCTATCGCCGCAGTTACCTGATTCAGCTTGGCGTCCAGGTCGTCTATGTAATAGACCATAAAGGCTTCTGGGGTGGCGGGCAGTTTCGGTGAGCCGAATTCAAACTTGCCGTGGTGCGAGAGAATTATGTGCCCGAGCGCCTCGAGGACAACCTTATCAATGGGTGTGCCCTTGGCTGCAAGTGCATCGGCTTTCTGATTCACCATTAGCAGGCCCTGCGTGATGTGGCCCATCAACTGCCCGGCGTCGGTGTAGGAAAAGGCCATATCGTAAGACAGTTCGGCGGTCTTGCCCATGTCGTGGAGAAATATCGCTGCCAGGACCAGGTCTGGCTGTAAGTCCGGGTAAAGAGGCAGTATTGCGACGGCGACTTTCATCATATTGCAGGTATGTTCGAGCAGCCCGCCGAGGTAATTATGGTGCAGGCTTGTTCCGCCGGGTGCGTTGCGGAACTTCTCCATCAGCTCGTTGTCGGCAAGGAACCGGGCGACGAGCGCTTTTAGTTGCGGATTCTTGATGAGGGCCAGGTTCTTTTTGAGCCCTTCGAACATCTGGTCGATGTTTCCTTTGGTGCGGGCCAGAAAATCGTCGAGACAGACGTTGGCCGTATCGACTATGGTTACGTTGTTTACAACAACTTGTAGGTTGTTCTGGTAAAGTTCGCTTCTTCCGCGGATATGGATGAAGCCTGGTTTCGGCAGCGACCTGTAGACTTCTTCGCTGGCCTGCCACATCCGGCCGTTTAGTTGTCCGGTGCGGTCGGCCAGGAACATCGCTATGTACAAATCCCCTCGCGTGGTGCTGCGGAGGATGGGTTCTTTGACCATGTAGACATCGTCAATGGTCAGGCCCGGTTCAATCTCGTTGATGAATTTGTGCGCCATTTTCGGACTCCGTGAGTTTTGAAAATCAAGTTTGGTTTGATAGATAATATCGTGTGTCGGGCCTGTATGCAAGCGAGGGTTTGGCCGGGTCGGCGCCGGGTGTCTTTGCGGCCGGCTTTTTGGCTTGCAGGGGCTTGTGTTTTGGGCTATAAACGTGCATTCTGATACCCGGAATATTTTGAGAAAAAGGTAAAGAGATGAGATACAGCCGGATGCTGATACCGACGGTCAAGGAGGTGCCCGCCGATGCTGAGATTACCAGCCACAAATTGATGATTCGCGCCGGTCTTATTCGCAAGGTTGCCAGCGGCACGTATACGTATCTTCCACTGGGCTGGCGGTCGCTGCTGAAGATAATCGAGATAGTGCGTGATGAGATGAACAGGACGGGGGCGCAGGAGATATTGATGCCGGCGGTGCAGCCTATGGAGCTGTGGCGTAAGACCGGTCGGGACGTTGACTACGGCGAGACGATGGCGAGGTTCGAGGACCGGCACGGGCGGTGGAACGTGCTTGCCCCGACCGCTGAAGAGGTTGTCACGAGCATGGCAGCGGGTGAAATAAACTCCTACAAGCAGCTTCCGATGAACGTCTACCAAATCAGCTTTAAGTTTCGCGATGAGTTCCGGCCGCGTTTCGGTGTAATCCGCTCGCGGGAGTTCATAATGAAGGATTCCTACAGCTTCCACGACAGCGTTGCAAGCCTTGACGAGACGTACAAGGCGATGTACGACGCTTATTGCCGGATTTTCAGGCGGTGCGGCCTGGAGTATGTCATCGTTGAGGCTGAATCGGGAGAGATGGGCGGCTCCGGGTCACATCAGTTCACGGTGCCGTGCGAGTCGGGCGAGGATATTATCGTCTACACGGAGGATGGTTCTTACGCGGCAAACCTTGAAAGGGCGGCGGTTGACGTCGTGCCGAAAGAAAAGGCCGATGCTAAGATTGCAGCACTTGAGCAGGTTCACACTCCGAACATTGGCAGTATCGAAGCGGTCTGCGGTTTTTTGAAGACCGAGCCGAAAGATATGATAAAGACGCTGATATACTCGGCAGGCGGGCAGGTTGTTGCCGCCCTGGTTCGCGGCGACCATGAGATAAACGATGAGAAACTGAGACTTGCGGTTGGCGAGAGTGTTGAGCTGGCCGATGAGTCCACTATCCTGGAATACACCGGCGCGCAGGTTGGTTTTGCAGGGCCGGTGGGACTGAAAAAGAGACCTTCGAGAGTGGTCATCGACCACGCGGTGGCGGCAATGGCGGTGGGTGTCAGCGGTGCGAACAAGACCGACTATCATATAAGAAACGTTGTGCCGGGCAGAGATTTTCCGCTCGAAGGGCCTGACGTTACGGTGACGGATATTCGCAACGCAGTGCAAGGCGATACTTATAAAGGCAGGAAGCTGTCTTTCAGGCGTGGTATCGAGGTAGGGCAGGTTTTCAAGCTGGGCACGAAATACAGCAAAAAACTCGGGGCGAAATTTCTTGATGAAAACGGCGCAGAGCAACCGTGCATTATGGGCTGCTATGGAATCGGCATAAACCGGATTCTTGCCTCGGCTATCGAAATCAGCAGTGACGCCGACGGTATTATCTGGCCCATCAGCATAGCGCCTTTCGAGGTTTTGATAACATCGGTCAACCAGGACGACGAAAGGGTGGCCGGCGTGGCTGAAGGTATCTACAAGGACCTGCTGGATGCGGGCGTCGAGGCGCTGCTGGATGACAGGGGCGTGCGAGGCGGTGTTAAGTTCAAGGATGCCGATTTGCTGGGGATACCGGTGCGAGTAACGGTCGGCAAGAAGTCGGTCGCCGAAGGCAAGGTTGAAATAAAGCTAAGAGCCGAGGCGGACAGCCGCAAGGTGCCTATTGAAGAGGCAGGGCGCAGGACGGTCGAGATTGTCAACTCGCTAAAGGAAAAACTCAACGTGTAAACCGGAAGGGTTTCCGCTGCAAATGTGGGACTTGAGAAGACCAAGGCCGGTTAAGCTGATTGTGGGAATTCTAGCGGCGGACCGGCAGTGTTCGCTGGCCGCTCTGGAAGCCGTCGAAGCCAAGTTCGGCCGGGCGGATTTTACAAGCGACGTCTGGCCGTTCGAACAGACGGATTATTATAAAGACCAGACGGGCGAGCACATCTTGCGGCAGTTTGTAAGCGTCGAACCTCTCATTGACCCGGGCGCTCTGGCCAAAATCAAACACCGGACAAATAAGCTCGAACAGAAACTGGCGGCAAAGTTGGGCGTGCCTTTGCCGAGGCCGGTAAACCTCGACCCGGGGATAATCGAACCGTCAAAGCTGGTCCTGGCGACAACAAAGAACTACTCGCATCGTATATACATCGGCAAGAAAATGTATGCCGAGGTTACGTTGATATATGATAAGGGCCGCTGGCGTGCTTTCGACTACACGTATCCTGATTACAGGCAGCAGTGCTACTTCGATTTTTTCGATAAGGTGAGAAAGCGGCTGGTTGAGCAGTTGCGGACCGTTAAATCTTAGCGGCGCCGGCGTGTTTTAGTTGTGGGATTTTTGAGCTGGTTTTTTGGAAACAGGATTGGTTTGCAAAATAACGACTTAGTTGCAGGGGTACGCATATTCAAACGGTAACGACATTGGCAATAGCACTGCTGGCGGGTTCGTTTTTCCTGTCGCTGATTCTGACGGGCGTAGTCAGAGTCATCGCTGAACGGGTGGGTTTCGTTTCTCGTCCGTCCCGTGACAGACTCGGCGAGAGAAGCGTCGCGCTCGGCGGCGGCATTGCGATTTTTACTGCGCTGGCAGTTATTATGGTGGCCGGCGCCGTCGCCATAAAACTCTGGCGTGTTCCCGCACCGCTTGCTGAAAGCGCCGGCATCAAGGCGGGCGATTTCCTGGCAAAAATCAATGAGCTTGCCGTCATTTTGCTTTGCGTTTTTATGCTTTTTGTGCTCGGTCTTTGGGACGACAAGAAGCATCTGGGTCCTGTTATCAAGCTTGTTGTCGAGTTCGCGGCGGCCCTGATAGTGGCGTCTCTGACAGAAACCAGGGTCGAGTTTTTTATTGAGAACAAGGTTGTCACCGTGATTCTCTCGGCATTTTGGATAGTGTTGATTATTAATGCGTTTAATTTCCTTGACAACATGGACGGCCTGTCGGCGGGCATTGCGGTGATAGTGAGCCTGGTTTTACTGGTTGCTGCGGTGGTTAGCGGGCAGGTTTTTGTGGGCGGTTTGGCGCTGGTTTTTGCGGGGGTGCTGCTTGGATTTTTGTTCTTTAACTTTCCGCCGGCCGGAATTTTTATGGGTGATGCAGGTTCTCTGGTGGTGGGTTTTCTGGTTGCTTTTTTGACGCTTCGCACGACGTATTACCAGCAGGTTCAAAGCGGCCGGTGGTACGCGGTTCTTCTGCCGTTGATTGTGATGGCTGTGCCGCTGTATGACTTTATCAGCGTGACACTTTTGCGGGTAATCCAGGGCAAAAGCCCTTTCGTCGGCGACACGCAGCATTTCTCGCATCGACTAAAAAAACGCGGTCTGAGCGATACCCAGACGGTGCTGACGTTATACTTAGCAACGCTGACGACGGCGCTGGGCGCGACTTTTCTCTATCAGGTCGATACGGTCGGTGCGGTTCTGATTTTTATTCAAACGTTTATGGTGTTAGCGATTATTGCTGTTTTTGAAACCACCGCCAAAAATGACAAAAGCGGCGATTAGTTCAGGCAAATCCGGGCACTCCACCCAGACAGTGGTGGGATATATCCTGCTGGCTGTGTGCCTTTGCGTAATTGCGCTTCGAGCAATGTATACCGAGGGCCCACCTGGGCGGTCTACGGACCAGTCTGTCAATCTGAGTGACAATCTGCACAGCCTTTCGCTTTCGGCGGCGCTGGCAGCGGCTTTCGTGGTTTGGTTCGTATGGAGTTATTGGAGCAAAGGTTTTTTGTGGCACCCGGGCTGGCTCGAAATCGGATTTTTGCTCTTCACTATCGCGGCGATAGTATCGGGTTTTTTCGCCGCGGACAAGCGAGCGGCAATCAACTCTTACGTGACACTTGCGGCGCCTGCGCTTATGGCGACGGCGCTCATACGGATTCTGGATTCTCGCCTGAAGATAAGGCTGGTGCTGACCGTCGTGGCGGCGCTGGGTGTGGTCTCGGCTTACCAGTGCGCCGAGCAGTTCTTCTTCACGAACCAGATGATGATTGAGCAGTATCAAAAGGCTCCGGAGACGCTGCTCGGACCGCTTGGAATTGCACCGGGGACGTTCGGACATATGCTCTTTGAGCACAGGCTTTTTTCGCGGGGCGTTCACGGTTTTTTCACGACGAGTAATTCGGCCGGTTCGTTTGCGCTGCTGGCGTCTTTTGCGGCTGTGGCGTTGTTTGTGAACGAGTTTGTAAATCGCAAAAGAGACCCTTCCGGTCCCGCTCGGGTCGTCACGGCGGGCACGGCGGCGGCTATTGTGATTTTTGGTCTTCTACTTACGGCCAGCAAAGGCGCAATTGGTGCGGCGGTGATTGCGACGGTTATGTTTGTGGTCTACCTTCTGGCCGGCGATTGGTTGAGGGCGCACAAAAAGTCTGTGCTAATTGGCTGCATTTTATTGTTTTTGGCCGGTGTCTCCGCGGTCGTTACTTATGGATTGATTTGCGACGAGCTTCCCGGAGGCAATTCGATGCTTGTCAGATGGCAGTACTGGTGCGC
>JAUWKC010000081.1 GCA_030607345.1 Planctomycetota bacterium
ACAATGTCCGATAACTTTATACAGCCTTTTTCAGAGAAACCACGGGCAAAATTTTTCGATTGAGTGTTGTTGTTTTTTATGGGACTTTTGCCGTGGCAAGTAGATTCTCGCTGGTCGAAAAGAGCCTATGTCGTCTTGTCGTTTGCAACGGCAGAATCTTCCGCTTTCCAGGAAGATTCATCCCTGCAAAATGCTCCTCAAATACAAACAGTTCTTGTTCGACCCTGTTTTTAATCACTATAACATACGTTACAACAAGTAGTTACGTGCCACCAAGACACGTGCCGTTAGGAAGCTGGCACGCAGGTTGCTTCATAATTATCCAGGTTGGCGTAGTCTCATTTGAGCCGGCCGGTTTTTGATAGCTTTGACTAAAGTGATTCTTTGAAAGGCGAAAAATATGAGTGTTGTCGCATCCATAGCCAAAGCAAGTGACATCCAGATGGATTATATGAAGCTTCTGGTTACGGAGCTGAAGAATCAGAATCCACTTGAACCGCTTGACAATAAAGAGATGGCGTCACAACTGGCACAGTTCTCACAATTGCAGCAGATTGAGACAATGAACTCCAGATTTGCCGGCGTCCTGACCGCCGTCGAGCGTGCCTATGCAAACTTGTTGCTCGGTAAAGAGGTTTCGTTCCTGACTATAACAGACACAGGTGAAAGAGCCGTCGAAACCGGCAGCGTCAATGAGGTCTGTAACGGTATAGATGACGGTATATTGCTGGCAGTGGGAGACAGACTGGTGGGGCTGGAAGATATAGTGTCTGTGAAAAACTAAAAAACGGATATATATAAGGAGAAACAAAATGAGTTTCGCATTGTCGGCAGGAGTTACCGGGTTACAGTCGCATCAGAAAATGCTCGACATCGCCGGTAACAATTTGGCAAATGTCAATACGACCGCCTTCAAGGCCAGCAGAATAATCTTTTCCGAATTGCTCAGCGAGACAATAAAAAAGGCTTCACAGCCGACCTCCGGTGTCGGCGGAACCAACCCCCAGCAGATGGGAAGCGGTGTTGGAATTGGCGGAATAACACCAAATATGACCCAGGGCAACCTGGTAAATACCGCCAACCCGCTGGACCTGGCAATAGAAGGTGAAGGCTATTTTGTCTTGAGTGACGGCCAGCAGAATATTTACACCCGGGCGGGGGCGTTTGCTGTGGACGCTGATTCAAATTTGGTCGACCCAAGCACAGGTTATCTCGTACAGCGTATCGGCTCAACAGGTGAAACTGATGGTTTCCAAACACCAGGGCTTAGTGACACACACATTCCTTATGACGTCGCTATGCCCGCAAAGGCCACAGTAGAAGTGACGGTCGCAGGTAACCTAAGCGCAGATGCCTCGTTTGATGTCCCACGTGCACAAGTGTTAACTTCCAGCCAGGCCTACACCACGAGCAGCACAGCCGCTGATTTGACCACCGAAATCGACCAACTCGACCAGTACAGCGGGACATTAACCTCCGGTACCATTGATATATCCGGTTATGACGCCGGCGGAAATTCGTTTAGCGACAGCTTCAGCATCGATGGGTCCACCACCATCGGAAACCTGATTGACTATCTCAATGCCAGTGTCCTTACCGACTCAACCGCCTCTTTCGTCAATGGCAGAATACGAGTAACCGACAACACCGGCAGTTATAGCAAGTCCGACATGGCTCTGTCTTATACCGGCGACGGAACACTCACCACACCATCGTATTTCGAGATATCTACCGTGGGCGGCGAAGAAGCAAAGAGCATCAATATCACCGTCTACGACACCCAGGGCGGAAAGCACGTCCTTTCCGGTGCATTTGTACGAACCGATACTGCCAACACCTGGGATATGGTGTTGACTTCAATCACCGGTGATATTAACCAGATAAGTATGCCAAATCGCCGAATCGAAGGCATAGCCTTTAACGCCGGTGACGCCTCTTACGCCGGTATAACCGGTTCCGATTCTGCTGAGTTTGTAGTGACCTTCGAGCATGACCCCGCTAATCCGCAGACCATTTCAATAGCGATGGGAACAGTCGCCCAGTTGGATGGTCTGACACAGTTCGCCGGGAACTCCACTGCCGTGGCAAGGGGGCAGGACGGATATGAGGCCGGAAGACTTTCAACCGTCTCGGTTGACAATGAGGGAACTGTTATTGGCGCCTTCTCCAACGGTATCAAGAAAGACATAGCGACCATACAGATAGCGCTATTCCAAAACGCCTCGGCTCTCGAAGGAGTCGGCGGAGGTTATTACATTCCGTCGGCCAACTCGGGCGAGGCCGTTGCCACACAGGCTATGGGCGGCGGCGCCGGAACAGTCCACGCGGGAGCGCTCGAAAAATCAAATGCCGATGTGGCAACTGAATTCGTCAATATGATTCAGGCACAAAACGGCTTCCAGGCAAATGCAAGAACCATCAGGGTCGCAAACGACATACTCCGCGAACTCAGCAACCTTATCAGATAACGATGCACCAAAAAAACAATGAAAAACGTGGAGTAATGAAGAACACGAAATTGAAATGCAAGTAATAAATCGCCAACAACCGGGAAATTACGGCAGGCGGCCGCAGCGAAGGGCGGTCGCCGACGTGTTTCATGTTTGGTTTCAGGTTTGAAGTTATGGCTTTTGACCTCAACATTGCAGCTTTGGGCTTTTTACTGGCGCTGACGCCGGCTGAGAGATGGCGCGCCGCAGGGGAACCCTTTGACAGAAGCCTCATAACAGAGACCTGGTTCATTCTCACCATACTGGCGGTTCTCATCGCTTTGACCGCCGTCTTTGTATTGGTAAGCTGGCGAAAAAAGCAGCAGGGCAACAAGGTATCCGACCAATTGTTCCTTGACTATGCGCAAAGAAGAGGCCTGAGCCCGCGCGAACACCAAATCCTCGTGACCGTCGCAAACCTGGCAGGACTCAGACAAATCAACGCCGTCTTCACCACTCAGGACGCTTTCGACCGGGGTACGGGCAAAATGATTGAACAGAGCCTCGTCGAGCAACAGGCCGAAGAGGCTGAACAGCTCAGAATGGAACTGTCTTTCTTACGCGAAAAGCTCGGATTTCAGAAAAAGCCTCGCGCCTCTGTCGGCTCGTCCGCAAAGACCACAAAGCTCAGCAGCAGGAATATTCCCATCGGCAGAAAAGTCCACATAACACGTCGGAAATCCCGCGACTCGGGCGATATTGAGGCGACGGTCACGGAAAACAATGATATGGAACTCGTGGTCAAATCCTCTGTACCGGTGAAAGTCACTTTCGGCGACCTCTGGCAAGTGCGTTACTCCTTCGGTGCCGCAATCTGGGAGTTTGATACCACCGTCGTCAGTTGCGAGGTGGATATACTTGTTTTGAACCACTGCGACAACGTGCGATTTATAAATCGCCGCCGTTTCCTGCGTGTACCCGTAAGAAAAACCGCCTTCGTTGCCCGGTTCCCTTTCCACAGGATGCTGTCGACACCGGGCGCCGCTGAAAACCGAAACGCCAAAGCAAAACGCGCTTCGAAAAACCTCTCGGTCGATTCCTGGGGGCCGCCCGAATTTGTCCCAGCCGTGGTTACTGAGTTGGCGGGCCCGGGCCTGCGCATTGACGTGCCGTTTCAGGTGAATATCGGTGACAGACTCATAGTAGTGTTAAACCTGAACAAGGAAGAAAATCACGGTCCCGACTCTAAAGTCGATAACACCAAAGCCGAACAGGAAAGAATAATCCAGGACATTGGCGAGGTCAGGCACGCCAGCCCTGCTGAGGATGGTTTCTCAATAGCAGTGGAGTTGACGGGTCTGAGTGAGCCGGACTTAAATGAACTGGTCCGTGCTACCAATGCTGCCTCAGTAAAAGCCGGCGGCCAAAGCCAGGAGATTTCCGAGCCGCTGGTACAAGAAGAAACAAAAAAACAGCCTGTCACAGTCCAGGGAGCATAGAATGGCCGAAACGGCAGACCAAATCGCCTCAAGTGTTGATGCGTTGATGCAGGAATTCTACAGCATCACGCACAACCTGGCCAATGTCAGTACTGTCGGTTACAAAAGAAGATGCAACGCCTTCTCCAGGATTCTTGACAGCCAGTCACCACAGGAAGAAACGTACTCTCCTGGTGTCATCGAAATCAATTCCGCACTCGATTTTTCCCAGGGAAGTATTGTCCAGACCAACCGTCCGATGGATTTCGCCTTGTCTGGAAAAGGCTTCTTCGTAATAGAAACACCGCAGGGACCGCTTTATACCAGGAACGGAACCTTCTTCAAAAACCAGACTGGCCAGATAGTTGATACCGAAGGAAGGACCGTAGCGGGCCAGGCAGGCGCAATCACGGTGCCGAACGACGTGGCGCCTTCGCAAATTACCGTCTCCAGCGACGGAACCATCTCTGCCGCCGGTAACAACATCGGCAAATTCAGGGTCGTTAATTTTGCGGATGACCAGGAGAAACTCGTATCAGTCGGTGCAAATTGTTACCTGATGCCGGACGAAGATGTAAGCCCTGTCCCAGCCGAAAACGTTGTCGTAAAGCAGGGCTATCACGAGGCCTCAAACGTGAAAATAGTCGAAGAACTCGTCGATATGATAATGGTCTCCAGACTCTACGAAGCAAATATGCAGCTTCTCTCGGCGAGCAAGGAAACTACCGGAAGCATCCTCGGAGTGGCTATGGGATGACGAACAGGATACAGGCTCTTGTGCTGGATGTCTGAACCTTTGACGTTAAGGAGAACAATATGTTGAGAGCATTTTCCACGGCAGCCACGGGAATGACTGCACAGCAGATGATGGTGGACGTCATCGCAAATAACCTGGCAAACATCAACACCACCGGCTTTAAGCGAAGTCAAATCAATTTCCAGGACCTGCTTTATATTGATGTCGAGGAATCAGGTACAGAAGTTGCTTCGGGACTTATCTCTCCCAGCGGCCTGGAAATAGGCAGCGGCGTCAGGGCCGCATCTACCATAAAGGTCTTCAGCTCCGGAGAGCTCCAGAATACTACCCGACCTCTCGACATAGCAATCAGAGGCGAGGGCTTTCTTCAGGTTTCTATGCCCGACGGAACTATAAAGTACACGCGCGACGGCGCGCTCCAGATGAATGCAGACGGTCAACTCGTCACGACGACAGGATACCCTATAGAACCGGCAATCAGCGTGGCTACCGATGCCGTCGCCGTCAGTATCCAAAAAGACGGCGGCGTTAACGTTACAGACGCCTCCGGAGCACAGTCTGTTGTCGGTATTCTACAAATGGCAAGATTTGCAAATCCCGCAGGACTCTCCAGCGAAGGGGACAATCTCCTGGCCGAGACCGGGGCCAGCGGAACACCGACTACCGGAAATCCCGGAGAAAACGGCCTTGGAACAATTCAGTCGGGATTTCTGGAAAAATCCAATGTCCAAATGGTAACCGAGCTGGTCAATCTCATAACCGCACAGAGAGCGTACGAGATAAACAGCAGGGCGATAAAAGCGGGCGATGATATGCTGCGAACCGCCAATAATATAGTAATGTAAGAGGCAATAATGAGCAAGAAAAGCACGAGCACATTGCTTATTTGTGCAACTGTAATTTGTAGTCTTGCCGGTCGGTCATTAGCCGACGCCGGTATCAGCCGGGCCGAGCACAACATCCCGCTCCGAGTCCATCTGCCCAGAGAAGTCACGGTCAATGACAGCCGCTTTACACTTGGACAGGTCAGCATTATTCGAGGACCCGAATCATTTGTTGCCACAGCAAGCCAAATTGCCCTCGGACGAATTTCTGTCCCCAACCAGAAAATTATTATCGAAAAAAACGTTGTTCTGAGCAGGCTGGCTTCCAGCGGCATAACCGCCTCGAAGGTTGTTTTCACCGGCGCAGACCAGACTACCGTAAAAAAACAGCACGAAATCATAAGAGCAAATGACTTCGTTGACCTGGCGAATTCATTCCTGAAGAAAAACCTGTCGCAAAGCTCTGTTTGTGAGCTAAAGTCGATACAAACTCCAGAGGACCTGGTTCTGCCGGGAGCGAGCCAAAGTATTAACCTGTCGACGAGCTTGCCCAGGGGCAGTGCTGTAAATAAGCCGAGGGTCCGAATTGATGTCTTCGCCGACGGCAAACGGATAGGCACACGCCAGGTGGTTTTCGCCCTGAAATACAACCGGCGAACAGCCATAGCGCTGGTTGATATACCGAAGGGCGCCGCTATAAATCCTGACGATGTAAAGATACAAACAAGAAAGGCGAACTATCCCGAACCTAAAACCTGGAGCCCACCCTATGGTCATATCGCCACAAGAGCAATAGATGCAAACTCGGTTATCGAGCCGCATATGACAGCACCTGCAAAGCCCCAAGTCCTGGTCAAACGCAACGAAATCGTTGTGGTGCGTCTCGAAATACCCGGTTTGCTCATCACCGCTGCTGCAACGGCGCTCCAGAACGGCGCAGCCGGCGACTTGATTAAAGTCCGAAACGTCGATTCGAAAATCATAATCTGCGTAAAGGTCAACGAAGACGGAACGGTAGAACCCGTTTTCTAAAAGCTCGAATAACCAAAGTAATAAGAATTTTCGAGAACACGGAGAAGAAAATGGAAACTAAGATGTCGCCGATGCTTGTTCCAACAATTCTTGTGTTATGCCTGGCTGTACCGACGCAGCATTTGCAGGCCGGCTCAATCTGGGCAAAAAGAGGCAGGAATATGGGCTATCTCTACGCCGACGACGTCGCTCGCAACATCGGCGACGTGCTCACAATAAAGATAAACGAGGGAACCACCATCGACAACAAGGCGAAAAGAGACCTCAAAAAGGAAACCGACCGCTCGACCGCGTTCAACGGAGAGATAGGAGGCTTCGCCGACATCGGCGATTTCGGCCTGGCCGCCGAATCCAGCAACGAACTCAAAAGCAAAGCCGACTACAAGGACGAACGCAAGTATATTGACTCAATCACTGTAGTTGTCGTTGATATACTGCCGAACAGGAACCTTGTCGTAATGGGAACTCGAAACCGTAACATCGCAGGAGACGTGCAGACCGTCGAGGCAACAGGCGTGGTAAGACCAAGCGATATCTCCTTCGATAACACGGTCGAGAGCAGGCGAGTGGCTGACTTTCGACTTGTAACCAGGCACACCGGTATCGCGGCGCCCTACACAAAACAAGGTTGGCTCGGGACATTCTTTGATATTATTTGGCCCTTCTAAAAAGAATTGGCGAACATTATTTGCTCGAGAGTAATGCTTATGAAATCACGATTGATACCTTGTCTTATAATCCT
>JAUWKC010000005.1 GCA_030607345.1 Planctomycetota bacterium
CCAAGCGGCATTATTTGTGTTTTCTTTTTGCCGGTGGGAATCTGTCGGCGTTCGTACCAGTCAACAAAAGCGTCGGCCTGCCCAATGAAGCTGTCCAACTGAGCCGAATCTACGCCCTGGTCACCGCTTGGATGAGCGGCGCCGCCGACGGCAGCAATAATATCAGAGATGAATTCTCGTATTTCGCTGTTCTTTGCGGCGGTGGGCAAAACGACACCGGCCTCACTGACGGGTTGGGACTCCGCCTGCGCCTTGAGGCGGCGCATCTGCTCAAGTGTCAGTTGTCCTGCATCCTGTTGTCCCAGGGCGGTAAGAATCTCGGCGGCGGCATTCAGGATTGTCCGGCCTTGAGGAGTATCAGCAGCCACTGTATCGAGCTTTAGTGTGCTGCTGCGTTCGGTAATCGGTGTTTTATCGCGGAGGGCTGCAAGCACAAAGCGGATTGCATCCTTTACCTCGTGGCACAGGATACGGCCGTTATTGTCGATGTCGAGCAGCTTCAGAAACGTTCTGTCGCAGTTGAACATTTCGGTCGGGGCGCCGGTGGCCACCCAATGAGCCTCGCTGAGTTCAAGGACGTTCTCGAGGTCCTGAGCGGTTTTTATACTGATGTGATAAGACCGGCCATAACGCTCGAAAGTAATACCGCGAGCCTTTGCCATTTTTGATTCCTTTGCTCTATTTTCTCCGGCTTATTCACTTAGCACCGATGCGTCATCCTGACAATCATATACGGAGCAACAGCCCCAGTCGGGACGGTGCAAGATGGCCGTCCGACCACTATTGTACAGACGAAATCCGCCGGCATAAAGCCTTTTAGTTATGAAGCAAGCCTTCTTTACTTGACGTCGCCGGCAATGGGCAATAGAATACCCGCGTAGAGGTGTTTTTTGGCAGGATTGACGTATGAAAATGAGTCTAAGGTTTTTGGGCGCAGCGGGTAACGTCACCGGGTCCCGGCATCTTCTGGAGGCCAACGGCATCCGGATTCTGGTGGACTGCGGACTCTACCAGGAGCGGCAGTTTAGAAGCAGGAACTGGGAGCCATTTGCAATCCCGCCTGAGAGTATTAACGCCGTTCTTCTGACCCACGCGCACCTGGACCACTGCGGCTTCTTGCCAAAACTCGTCAAGGATGGCTTTTCCGGCAGAATCTATTGTACGTCGGCTACCGCCGAAATCACCAAAATCATACTGCTCGACTCGGCACATCTGCAGGAAGAAGACGCCGAATACAAACGCAGAAGGCATAAGCGGGAAGGTCGAGTGGGCCCGTATCCTGAAGTGCCGCTCTATACGACCGCTGAAGCAGAGGCTACTTTTGGACTCTTTTCGCCCGTGAAATACCGCGAGGAGGTACCGCTGGGCGACGGCGTTGAGGCCACCTTCTATGATGCCGGGCACGTGCTCGGCTCTGCTGTCATAAGAGTGAAGGTTCGCCGGAACGGCCAAGAGAGGATTATTATTTTCTCAGGAGATATAGGAAGGCCCGACAGGCCGATTCTTTGTGACCCGACTGTATTCGACGAAGCGGACTATGTTCTCATCGAGTCCACATACGGTGACAGGGTCCACCAGGCCACTGAGGATATAAAGAAACAAATGGCCGAGGTGATAAATTCCACAAAGCAGGCCGGCGGTAATATCCTCGTTCCGAGCTTTGCCCTGGAGCGGTCTCAGGAGATTCTGTATTACACGAACGAACTATTGCTGGCCGATGCCATACCGCGCCTGATGGTGTTTCTTGACAGCCCGATGGCAGCCAAAGTCACGGAGGTTTTCAAAGATCATCCCGAACTGTTCGACGAGGAGATGACGGAGCTTGTAAGCAATAAAGAGAGTCCCTTCAGCTTTCCCGGACTCAAGGTCATCGAAACAACCAACCAGTCCAAGGCGATAAACCAGATAAGAGGGACTGTTATGGTTATAGCCGGTTCGGGAATGTGCACCGGCGGCAGGATAAAACATCACCTGGTCAACAACATTCACAGGCCTGAAAGCACAATAATGTTTGTCGGCTACCAGGCGGTCGGGACACTCGGCAGGCGCCTCGTCCAGGGCGAGAAAGAGGTCCGGATACTCGGACGGATGCATCCTGTCAAAGCCGGAATAACTCAGATTCGCGGTTTCTCGGCCCACGCCGATAGAGACGAACTTTTCGATTGGCTCGGCAAACTGAAAAAGGCGCCGAGGAAACTCTTCGTCGTGCATGGTGAGGCTGAAAGCTCGCGGAGTTTCGCCGATTATATCCGCGAGAAAAAGAACTGGCAGGTAATGGTCCCGAATTACGAGCAGCAGGTTGTGCTCGATTGAACATACCCGGCCCGGCGATTATTTCTGCCTGCACCGCCGGAGAATGTCCCAGTATGCCCCTCGGGCGCCGTTCTTGAGCGCTTCGACTAATTCGATATTCTGATTATAGTTGTGGTCGGTGGAGCCCACGGTTTCAGTCTGCTCGCCTGTCACTTGCTCGGTCGGTTCGAAGAATCTTTTATCGCCGGCTATCAGCTCTTTTACAAGGCGCCCCGGCGCCGGACCAAGCGACTCGGATATGTAGAACGTGGGTCTGAGGTAGTCCACAGGACCGTCATATTTGCGATGGATATTCGGGTTTTTCTCCGGCGGACCTTCGGCCTGTACTATGCGTGCCATTTCAGTATCGGGGTAGATTCTTACGCCAAGTGCCGCGCCGGCGCAGTCGGGTCCAATGTATTTTATGAAGTCGATTGTTTCGGCAATTGTTTCGGGTGTTTCACCGGGCCCGCCCAGCATCAAGTCTATCATCACGGTTATGTCGTTTGCGCGACAGAGCCGGACGGCAGCGGCGAGGTGCTGCCTGAGATGGGGTTGACGATACGTCTTGAGCATCGAACCGCTGGCGGAATCACCGGTAAAATCGATGCCGACACAGCCTGCACTTCGCATAGCTGCAGCAAGCTCGGCATCAAAAGGCGTCACGGTCATATAGGCGTACCATTGAATACGTTTACCAAGTGAGCGGCGGTTGAATTCTTCGCAAACAGCCTGTGCGTGACTTCGAGGGATGTTGAACTCAGAATCACACAAATGCAGCACATCTATTCGGCATGCAAGCAGAGACTCCGCCTCGTCGGCGACCTCTGCGGGTTCTCTCAGTCTCAGGGCGGTTCCTTTGGAAAGAGGGTCTGCACAATATATGCATGGCCGGTTGCAGCCTCGTTTCGTTTCCAGGCCGCACTGGCCGCCCCGCTTGAAATATGTCAGGTTGTCAATCGCATCACGAGCCGAGCCTAAAGACAACGGCTCAGGCCAGGCCGGACGGTTAGTGAAGATTTTTCCATTGTCACGCCAGATTAACCCATCGATTCGTTCGAAACGTCTTGAGCCTCGCAGCTCGCCAAGAAGCGACGTTATTGCCTGCTCACCGTCGCCGTGAACGCCGAAATCGGCGCCGGTATACGCGACAATTTGCCGGGCAAAGATGGAAAAGCCGACACCACCGACCACAACAGGGGCGTCGCTGAGTTTTCGTATCGCCGATACGGTATCGGCCAGTTTGGGCACAAACCACTCGGCGCTCGGCCAAAAGCAATCATCGACATTGCGAAACGAAAGACCTATCAATTCGGGGCTGTGGCCAGCGAAACAATTCTTCAGAGTCTCTTCAGGCTCATCCGCAAGGCACAAATCGACTATATCCACGTCAATGCCGCAAGCCCCGGCGGCGGCCGCAATATAGTCCAGCCCAATCGGGCCAATCGGCGGGACCATAGAATTTGTATTAACAAGTGCTAACATTTGTCTGTTGAAGAAGCGTCAAAGCAAAGCAACACAACACACTCACTCATTTCTTTTCGCTCCTGGCCAGAACATCTCGAACGCGCTCATCCATTGCCTCCTGGTCTGTTACAAAGCTGTTTAAGCCCGCCAGATTCATCAGGCTGTCAAGGCCTATCGACTTGTCGGCAAGGGCGTCACGCCAGTTTTCCAATCCTGGAATCTTTCCCTCGGCCCTGCTGGTTCGAACCTGAGAATCTGTCCACCGAACAAGTACATCCGAACATTCGTGCTCGGCAAAAAAGTCAATAAGGTCATCTGGCGTGAAAGTGTCGAGCTCTTCTTTATCCAGCGCTTCGACACAACTGATAAGCACCCGGTCAACCTCCCAGAGGGTGTCCAGCCTTATGGCCTCGGCATCCACGTGCCGGTTCAAACCCGGGCGGTATTGCTCTGAGGTGTGGTCAGCAAGCTGCTCCGGCGTGATGTCCATAGCCAGCAATTCGCCGGCGACCCTCGGCGGCATGGTCATTACATCAATTCCGGCCAGGTCCCGAACCTGCGTTGCGGTCCTGAAGCTTGCCCCTATTTGGCGCGACTGCGTTAGACCCTGCCTGCGCAGCCCTCGAACGACCGCCTGTGAGGCCAGGGTTGCCTTTTGCCCTACATACGTGCCGTCGCCAAGGCGATTGTCGACAACAAAGCTACCGAGTCTTCCCAAAAAGACATTAACAAATCTCGGCCGGCCGATTCTGGCTGCGACATAATTTTGCCGGGCGGAGAACCCCAGCGTGTGGTTAACAGGGACGCCTTCGGCTGAAAGTCGGCGTGTCGCCAACAAGCCGGCTGGTGTAAATGGGATTTTAACGATAAACCGCTCCGGACAGACAGCATGATACCGGCGTGCGCATTCAATTGCCAGCTCAACGTCGTGCGCGAGGTTTGTGTGCTCCTCAACCGAGACATAAGCGTCAAACTTCTCAACCAGCCGCAGGGCGTGCCAGGCATTCAGAATAAAGGCAATCTCAAGCATCCTCTGCTGCCCGCTCAACTCGGGATATTCTGCCAGCAAGTCGGCTGCCTCGGTTATGAGCGAATCGTATCGGCCCGTTTGCACTTCCCTATTGAGCAGCGTGTTATTGGTCGTCAACGCCGAGAATTGCTGCGTCCAAAACTTTTGCGAGTCTTCGATGCTGCCGGTATCGAGCCAAAGCTCACTTCCCAATTCACGAAGCCGCCGCCAGACAGGCTCGCTTTTGAAGGTTCGTTTTAGCCGGTCAAAATGCGGTGTGAAGTCGGCCCTTACGAACTCGTGAACCCGGCCGACGAGTCTGGAAATATCCTTTTTCGTTTCCATAATCACTCCTCTTTCTGCGACATTGGACAACGGGCCGATTTCAATGCCCGCTGCGGACTGATTTACCCTTGAGCTATTTTGTCTTTTCTTTGCGACGTGCAAGGTAACTGAGCAATATACCTAACTCGAACAGCAGATACAGGGGTACTGCCAGGGTTACCTGTGAAATTACGTCAGGCGGAGTAGCCATCGCCGCCACTACAAATATAGCGAGCAGGACATACTTTCTTACCCGGCACAGCGACGCGACTGAGACAAGCCCGGTTTTGTTCAAAAAGAAAATGGCAAGCGGGGTCTGAAAGGCAATGCCGAATATCAACATCAGCCCGGTTACAAAGGTTACGTATTTCGGGAAAGTCCACTGGGGTTTCAGGCCCAGCCACAGGTCAACCTTTATCAAAAACGCCAGAGAAATCTTGGCCACTACAAAAATAAAAAACAAAGCGCCTACAATAAACAACGCTGCTGAGAACGGCGCCGCCAGATAGATATATCGTCTTTCATTCGAATACATTCCGGCTGCGATAAACATCCACAAATGATAAAACACCCAGGGCGATGATACTATCAGGCCGGCAACCAACCCTATCTTCATATAACTTGTAATTCCCTGCGCCGGCGCCAGCGTCTGCAGAGGTGTGTCAGCACCCATAACAGAAATATAAGGCCCCTGTATAAATACAATTATATACTTGCCGAAGCACAGACATATAATGAGTCCAACGGCAAGGCCCGCCAGCGCAAGCAGCAGGCGCGTTCGCAACTCCTCGAGGTGGTCACCCAGACTCATTGTGGTATCGATGGGGTCGAGTTTGTTCTTATTCTTCTTGCCCATTGCGCTCGGCGTGGCAGGACAGCCAAAGCTCCCGACGCGATTAGGTCAGCTTTAGTTCGTATCGGCGTCCGTATCATCGAGTCCGGCAGCTTTCCTGGTCTCGTTTACAACATCGTCCTTGAGTTGATTGACGTCCTTTTCAATCTCGTCCTTGGTTTCTTTGGCTTCGTTGATACCCTTTTTGAACTCAGTGAGGCTCTTGCCAACGTTTCTGGCGATATCGGGCAGCCGTCTGCCGAATATCAGAAGGGCCACTACAAGAATGACGACCATCTCCAACGGCCCCGGCGTCCAAAAACCCGGAAATTGCAGATATTCAGCCATTATGTTCTCCTTCTTGCTTTGCGCAAGTACTTTATAGCACCATTTGTCATACCCAGTCAACATCCGGCAGTACTCGAACATTGACGAGGAAACTAATAGAAACTATAATGACTGCTGGTTCGCAGGTCAAGTAAATTGCGATTGTCGAGGCTGTTTTATGTCTCAAACGCCCGGGCGAGCAAAACGGCTCGAATCAGGCATAAGTTTTTGCCTGCTGGTAGCTCTCTTACTAATCGCGCTCGGTGTACTTATAAAGCAATCCCACTCGGACATGAGCCGATTCGGCATAAATGAGCACGTCGGCGGCCCTGCGGCAGGACGGCAAACCATCGGGCCAGCGGCAGCAGATGCCTTCTCTGTCGCCCCGGCAGGGTACGGAGCGGTCTCTGAAGTTTCGACTTACACCGAGGAGACTCTCTACGAAAAAATAGACGGCAAGGCCCCGTTCTACACCGATGCCGGATTCGAGAAGCTATTGACCCGGCGGTTTAGCAGCAAAGATAACCAAGACCTCTCGATGGAACTCTATGTATTCGATATGGGCAACATTCGAAATGCCTTTTCCGTTTACAGCAGGCAAAAAAGGCCGCACGTCGAGCCTCTGGCCGAGGTGCGGTTTGGCTACAGAGCCGCCAACGCCCGGTATTTTGTCCACGGCAGATACTACTGCGAATTAGTCGGCTCGTCGGAGGCGGACGAACTGCATAAAGCAATGGAAGAGCTCAGCAAAAATGTGAGAAAATCGCTGGGCGTTGACGGCAATTCTGAAATGCCGGAGTTGAGTTTATTTCCGCCGGAGGACCTTGTCCCGAACAGTTATAAGCTGTTCATTGGTGACGCATTCGGCTTCGACGGGTTAAGCGGCACTTTCAGCGCCGCATACGGAATAAAAGGCCGGAACATTACGGCTTTTATCAGCAAACGCTCGTCTCGGCAGGCTGCACGCAAGCTTGTCGAACGTTACTCTGACTTCTTAATTGGGACCGGCGGCTCGGCAAAGCAGACGGATAACGAAAAGCTCAAGGCCCTGGAGGCCAGAGTCATCGACGTTTACGGCTTTGTCGAGATTATCTTTGCGGCGGGGCCTTATACAGCCGGTATCCACGAAGCCGAGAATCAGGAACTTGCCGAAGAGTTCGCATCGACACTCGCTGAGAAACTCAGGACGCAGGGGAAATTAGAACCCAATGAGTGAGCCGAACGGAAAAATATCCGCGCGAAGACAATTTCTGGTCCGTGCGTGCAAGGCGGGGCTTTCGATTGCCGCCGCTGCGGGAGTTTCTTACCGGCTTTACGACAGCTCCGGACCAGGACCCGGTATCGAACCGGACGAGATGGTAACGCTGCCGGACTTTACCGTGATACAGCGGGCCGGTCAGACGATTAGCATCGTCGAAGGCCCCGACAGGACCAAAACCGTCAATAAGGCAATAGAGCTGCTCGGCGGCATAGAAAGATTTGTCAGGCCCGGCGAAAAAGTCGTGATTAAACCGAACGTTGCCTTTGCGCAGCCGCCTATAATCGGCTCAACGACTCACCCTGCGCTTGTCGCCGAAGTGGTAAGACTGTGCTACAACAAGGCCAAGGCAAGACAGGTAATCGTCCTGGACAATCCGATTAACGAGCCTGCAAGCTGTTTCACAATCAGCGGTATAGGCAAGTCGGCGGCGCAGGCAGGAGCTAAAATTATTCTGCCGAAGGACCACTTCTTCAGACGCACCACCCTGGATAAGGGCAAGCTTATCAGGAATTGGCCTGTATTCTACGAACCATTGGCAAAGGCCGACAAGCTCATCGGCATCGCCCCGGTGAAAGACCATCACAGGGCCGGCGCCTCGATGACGATGAAAAACTTCTACGGGCTTCTGGGCGGCCGACGCAACATTTTTCATCAGGATATTAACACCATCATCGCCGAGCTTTCGATGCTGGTAAGGCCGAGCCTGGTGATTCTCGACGGCACCGAAGTTATGATTAGCAACGGCCCGACCGGCGGGTCGCTGTCAGACCTGAAAAGGCTCAACACGATGGTCGCAAGCTGTGACCCGGTCGCGGCCGATTCCTACGGCTGCACGCTTTTAGGCCTGAAACCGGCGGAGCTTGCTTACCTTGGAAAGGCCCAGGATGCCGGGGTGGGAACCACTGACTATGAGTCACTAAAGCCGATAAGAGCCACACTAAGCTGAGAGTATTATTATGAAGGTGGTAAACGCCAGAAGAATAAGCCAGGTTTTCTTTTTCTCGCTGTTTGCGTGGTTCTGCATCGTGAGCACCGTCGGTGAGCGATTCTGGCAGTTGCGCGGCTGGCCGGTTAACTGGTTCCTGCAGCTCGACCCTTTGGTGGCAATCGGCACCATCCTGACGACGCACAGTCTTTATGCGCCGCTTTTGTGGGCCCTGGTAACAATAGTGCTCACGGTAATACTTGGCCGATTTTTCTGCGGTTGGGTATGCCCTTTCGGGGCGATTCATCATTTCGTCGGCTTTGTCGGCAGCCGCAAAAAGCCCGCAGCCGAAAAGATAGAGCTCAACCGCTATCGCAAGGCCCAGGGCATAAAGTATATCATTCTGGTCTTCTTTCTTTTTATGGCGGCTTTTCCGTCAATATCAGCCAGCCTGCAGACGGGACTGCTCGACCCCATACCGCTGGTGACGCGATCTTTTAACCTGGTCCTTGTCGCCATCGCCGACAGGGCCGGCTATGTCACATCAGTCACGCAGCGCTTTTACGAAGGCGCCTGGCTGATATGCGCGGTCTTCTGCACCTCTGTCTTGCTTAACCTGGTCATACCCCGGTTCTATTGCAGATTCATCTGCCCGCTCGGAGCACTGTTCGGCATAATCGACAGATTCGCCCTCTGGCGAATCGGCAAGAACCAGGCCGAGTGCATAAACTGCAGGTTGTGCCAGCACAACTGCCAGGGCGGTTGCGAGCCGGCCGGCAATATCAGAATAAGCGAATGCCTTCTGTGCTTTAACTGCCGCGAGGAATGTCCGCACGGCATAATCAGCTACCAAACACAGCCCTCGATGGCGGGCGAAGTTACCGGTCCCGATATCTCCCGCAGGGGTTTTGTGCTTTCCTTAGCCGGGGGAATCCTGGCTGTGCCGGCAATAAGACTTGGCAACAGGCTCGGCAGCAACTGGCATCCCAGCCTTATTCGGCCGCCCGGCACGCTGCCGGAAGAAGAATTTCTGAAGCGATGTATTAAGTGCGGCCAATGCATGCGGATATGCCCGACGAATGTCATTCAGCCGGGCGGAATCGAAGGCGGGCTGGAAAACCTCTGGACACCGGTTCTGAACAATCGAATCGGCTCGAGCGGCTGCCAGTTAAACTGTGTCGCCTGCGGGCAGGTCTGCCCCACCGCAGCCATCAGGCCGATTAGCCTTGCGGAAAAGCTCGGTACCGGTGAATTCGCCGCTAATGGCCCTGTAAGGCTCGGAACTGCCTTTGTGGACCGCTCGCGATGCCTTGCCTGGGCGCTCAACAGGCCCTGTATCGTCTGTGAGGAAATCTGCCCCGTCAGCCCAAAAGCGATTTACACCCGCGAATGTTTCGAGACGGTCAGAGACGGCCTCTTGACAGTCAAGAGCGTAACAGGTAAAATCATAGAAACTGTCGAAGATGGACTTTCGCCGGGCGAAGTCGCCACCGGCGATTTTTATTGTGTTCTAGGGGATAACGAACCGAGCAAAATCACGGCAAATACCGAAAACTCAATAGAGCTCACCGCTGACTCACAACTGCTGGAAGCACTTACTCCGGGCAGCAAAATCGAGATTCAGATTAGACTGGCCAGACCTTATGTTGACATCGAAAAGTGCATCGGCTGCGGGGTCTGCGAACACGAATGCCCGGTCAGTGGTGAGAAAGCCATAAGGGTCTCGGCAGAAGGCGAAACCAGAAGTACTAACAGAAAACTCGTACTTGAACATTAACCGTTTCGGGGGACAATTCGATGAAAAAAAGACAAGACCAAATCGACAGAAGGAACTTTATCAAGACGGTCGGGGCTGCGGGGCTGGGCTCTGTGATTGCTTCGGCTAATCTGACCGCCGGTCCGAATGAGCCCAATGCACCGGAAAAAGCAAAAAAGCCCGTCCTGCCGCAGGTTGCCAGGCGCAAGCTGGGAAAGCTGACCGAGCTCGACAAAGACGGCAAAGAGGTTCCGCTCGAGGTATCTGAGCTTTCGCTGGGGACAATGTTCGACGTTGGGCAGAATCAGACGGCCCTGCGGGAGTGTCTGAAGTGGGGTGTCACGTATTGGGACACGGCTCATTCATATTCCGGCGGTAACAGCGAACTCGGCATCGGTAAGTTCCTGTCGCGCAATCCGCAAATCCGAAAGAAGCTGTTCATCGTAAGCAAGGCATCAGGCGCCAAGAATGTCGGCGAAATTGAACAACGGCTTCAGGAATCTCTCAAGAGAATGAACATCGACTACGTCGACCTCTACTACGGCATCCACGTCCTGTCTGACCCTGCACAGTTGACAGCCGAGCTGAAAAAATGGGCCGAAAGCGCCAAGAAGCGAAAGCTCATCCGCTATTTTGGCTTCAGCACTCACAAGAATATGGCCCCGGGTCTGATGGCGGCGGCCAAGCTTGACTGGATAGATGCTATCATGACAAAGTACAACTTCAGGGAGATGCAGAACCCGAAGATGCAGGCTGCTATCGACGCCTGCTACAAGGCGGGCATCGGACTGACCGCAATAAAGACGATACGAGGCCAGAAAATCGAGACCGAGGAAGACAAAAGGCTTACGGAGCACTTTATCAAGCGGGGCTTCACCGCAGCGCAGGCGAAGGTGAAGGTGGTTCTCGAAGATAAAAGGATCAGTTCGGTATCCGTCGGCAGGGGCAACGTTCATGAACTGCGTTTGAATATTGCCGCGGCCCTGGATAAAAACAAACTCAGCGCAGACGATATGAGGGTCTTCAGGGAGGTGGCTCAGGCAACCTGTAACGAGTATTGCGCCGGCTGCGCATCTATATGTGAAAACGCCCTGCCGGATATGCCTTATGTCAGTGACGTTATGCGCTACCTGATGTACCACGATAATTACGGCGAGAAGGAAACTGCAAGGGAGCTGTTTGCCGGAATCCCCGCCAGAGCAAGAAGCAGGCTGCTCAGCACCGATTACAGCCTTGCAGAAGCGCGCTGTCCACAGCATATGCCGATAGCCAGGCTGATGGCCGAAGCCGTCAGCAAACTGGCTTAATAACGAAACTCGAACGAAAAACGGATGCATCTCAAGGCTTCCGGGCCCTTGCCGGCAGAAGTCCGTCGTCATAACTAAAGACGGCGCCTACCTTCACTTCGAGGGTTTCTGCATCTTTTCCAGTGGGAAAACGCGTCCGAATCAGCGAGCATAACCACCGCGATAATAAGCACTTGTGTCCAGGAAGCGTTTATTTTCTTGACTTTGCCACGCCTTTTGGATTATAATAACCTTGTTATCAAAAGGTGAACTGAGAAGTTTTCGGGGTGGCGATGAAGAAATTTTATTATGAAACCTGGCTTCCGTTTACGTTGAACAAAAGGCGGATTCTCTTTCTGGCAATCGCAAGCTATATCGCTCTGTGCTGAAATCTCTCCGACCTTTCCAACCTTTTCTCCAACTGCCCGGCGCCTGCGGTCTATTGATGCGGCGTCCATTATACTTGATATAATAGAGACCGCGCATTACGCTTGTCAGGCTTAGTAACTAAAACGGGCTGTGAGATGACTGAAATAACAATGCATCCTGTCGGGATAATCCGGTCGCCATATAAAGAACCCAGAGACATCCCAATCCAGGGCACCTTTAAGAAAGATGTCCAGGCATGGGTCGAATTAGAACAGAAGTATGTCGGCGGATTAAAAGACCTGGATGGCTTCAGCCACGCTATAATACTGTACCACTTCCACAAATCACACGGCGAACAGATTCAGGCCCAGCCGTTCCTGGAACAGGACAAACACGGAATATTCGCCATAAGAAGTCCGCATCGGCCTAATCATATAGGGCTTTCTATCGTAAAAATCAAAACGATAGACCGAAACAGGCTCTATTTCACGGAAGTGGACGTGTTGGACCAGACGCCCGTTCTCGATATAAAACCCTACGTCAGTCATTTCGACCACCGGGACGATGTGAAATGCGGCTGGCTGGACAAACACTTTGAGGACGGAAGCATTCCCGATAAGACCATCTTAGAATAACGCAAGGGCAAACCAATCGATACAAGCCCCGGCAAAAAGATGAACCTGCTGCGTGTTCGCTGGATTGCCGGTTTGCTGAGCCGGCGGTGGTTTCCTCTTCTGCCGCAGTTGACCATGCTGGCGGCGTTTTCGATGCTGATTGCCGGCGGCCTGGGCGTCACAACGCGCGATGCAGGCTTCGCGAAAGTGCTCAGAAACACGAATTTGGCCAATCTGTTGGTCTGGTCATACTGGTGGCCAATAATTATTGTGGCGGCCGTTTTGTTCGGACGCATCTGGTGCATGGTTTGTCCAATGGAGCTGGTGGCCGCTTTGGCGGTGCGCATAGGGCTGCGACGAAAAGTGCCGCGCCTGCTCAAGAGCGGATGGATAATCACCGCCTTTTTCACACTTATCCTGATTGTGGGGATACATACACTGTCGCTGCATCGGATACCTCGGCGGATGGCGTTTTACCTGCTTATGCTGCTGGGCGCAGCCCTGCTGACCAGTCTGATTTACGAGAAGCGTGCCTTCTGCAGCTATGTCTGTCCGGTCGGGCACTTACTTGGCTTGTACGCCCTTGTTTCACCGTTCGAATGGCGGGCAGATGATATTTCAGTCTGCAAGTCCTGCAAAACCAAAGACTGTGTAACAAAGAAAAACCGCTACCGAATGGTGGGCCGGTCATGTACAAGTAACCTCTATCCAGCCACAATCAGGGACAATCGTGACTGCCTGCTGTGCACGCAGTGTCTGAAAGCCTGTCCCAATGATAACATACGGTTCTCGGTCAGAAAGCCGTTCGCGGACTTCTTCGGGCCTATTGAACTGCGGCCGGCACAGGCAGGGTTTGTTTTGCTTGTCGCCGCATTTATCGTCTACGAGATTCTCTCGGAATGGTCGGTCTCCAAGGCGTTCCTAACCTGGGTTCCCCAACACCTTACCAGTGCTCTCGGAGTGACCGGCTCGACGGCAGGTTTCATTTCTGCGGTAGTTATGTTTATTGTGTTTCCCGCGGTCCTGTTATCAGTCACCGTCGCCCTGGCAAAGATACGCCCAGGAGCGGCGCCGATTGGGACTATCAGCACAACCCTTGCCCTTCTGCTGATTCCCACAATGGCCTCGGTGCATCTGCTCAAAGCGATACTCAAAATGAAGCTCACGCATCCCATATTGGCCTTACGCACTGTCGGAGCCGCGAGGTATTGCGACGGCTAACAGGATTCTCGACGGCACGGTCGTACTGGACAAATCGGTACCGAACGCGCTTTATCCGGCAATAAGTTTCACCGCAGCCGCACTGCTTTTGAGTGCACTGGCGGCTACGCTGCTGATTTTCCGCAAATCTGCCGCTGTCAGGAATCTCCGCTTAGGTATCAAAGTTCCCCTGCTTCTGGCAGTACTGCTCTACTGGAGCATCTTCGCGTCTATGATATTTATGTGGAGGTTCTGGAGCTAAACGCGAGTTTATTCATCGGTTCGGAACGGCTTTTCCCCCAGTCGCCGCTGTCACTGGCAGGAGCCGACACGCGAGAAGCCTAAAGCTCTGCCGTTGACTTGTTTTGCAGGTAGCGGTTTATGGCGACAGCGGCGACCCTGCCCTGGCCCATCGCCAGTATCACAGTGGCCGAGCCGAGCACAATGTCACCGCCGGCGTAGACCCCGTCCAGGGAAGTCTTGCAGTTCTCGTCGACCACGATATTGCCCCACTTATTGAATTCCAGAGCAGGCGTCGTCTGACGAATGAGCGGATTGGCACCGTTGCCGATGGCTATAATCACGGTGTCAACTTCGATTTGAAATTCCGAGTTCTCGATGGGTATGGGTCTGCGCCTGCCGGATTCGTCCGGCTCGCCGAGCTTGTACTTAAGGCACTCTATCGCCTTGACCCGGCTGTTTTCGTCGCCCACGATGCGCTTCGGGCTTTGCAATATATGAAACTCGATACCCTCCTCTTTGGCGTGATGGACTTCCTCAACTCGAGCAGGCATCTCCTTTTCCGTTCTTCGGTAAACCAGGTACACTTTTTCGGCGCCCAGTCTGAGTGCCGTTCTGGCCGAATCCATCGCAACATTGCCCCCACCGACGACGGCGACTTTGTTCGAGTGGACAATTGGCGTGTCGGCGCCTCGTCCGAAATCGTAGGCCTTCATAAGATTCGCCCGGGTCAGATACTCATTGGCGCTGAAGACACCGATGAGCGATTCACCTTCTATGTCCATAAACCTGGGAAGGCCCGCCCCGACGCCGATATAAACTGCCTCGAAGCCGTCTTCGTTCATTAACTGCTCGATAGTTCTCGTCCTGCCGACCACAAAATTACATACAAGCTTTACGCCCATCTTATCGAGCACGCTGATTTCTTTCTGCACAATGGCTTTTGGCAGCCTGAACTCCGGGATTCCATAAACCATCACCCCTCCGGGCTTGTGAAAGGCCTCGAATATGGTGACGTCGTGGCCCGCCCTTGCAGTGTCAGCGGCGGCAACAATACCGCCCGGCCCGGAGCCTATAATCGCCACCTTCATACCGGTCCGGCCGGCCACAGCCGGCACACTGTCGCTGTTCTGGGCGAGGTCGGCGACGAATCTTTCCAGCCTGCCAATCGAAACGGCCTTGGTAGGGTCTTTGAACTTCTTGCCCACTGTGCAGGCTTGCTGGCACTGCACCTCCTGCGGACAAACCCGGCCACAAACAGCAGGCAACAGCGAGTTCTCTTTTATGATGCCAAGGGCGCCTTTGTAATCCCCTTCAGCAATGGCAACTACAAAATCCTTTATCCTTATTTGCACCGGGCAGCCGTTGACGCACGGAGCGTTCTTGCACTGCAGGCATAGCAGCGCTTCAAGCCGGGCCTGGGTTTCCGTATAACCAAGCGCCACTTCGTTAAAGTTGCTCCCCCGTTCGACCGCATCCTGCTCGGGCATCTCCTGCGGCGGGACCTCGTATCTGTCAGACGCCTTAAGCTCGCCGCGCCCTTGCTTTGCAA
>JAUWKC010000175.1 GCA_030607345.1 Planctomycetota bacterium
CGGCTACCGTGGCCGAACCGCCGTCACCGAACTGCTGGTCCTCTCGGATACCATCCGTGATATGACAATAGCAAGAAGACACGCAAATGATATAGACAAGCTGGCTCGCAGAGAGGGTATGACCTCGCTGTTCCAAAGCGCGATAGAAAAAGTACGCGGCGGAGTAACCACATTCGAAGAGGTCCTCAGGACCACAAAGGCAGCGGTCCTGATGGATTAGCTAAAGCCATAGCTGCTGATTCCCGCGTAGATACCACCGCAGCAGTGATATCGGTTGGCTCCCTGCCGCAAGAATGATTGTGCCGACAATGTTGACCTGGTTTGTTTCTGCGGCTTTGCACTTGGCATCGTGCGAGTTTTCGAATTCTTGGCGGCGGGGTGACAAGCCTAAAGCACAGCTACAAATAAGAGCGGACCGGCAAGTGAAAAGAAAAACAAGACCGAGACTACGTCACTTTGCAGAACTGTAATGCGATATGACCAGCTTGGTTTTGCCGCTGGGGGCAGGTGGAATCTTGTTGGTGCGCTGCATTGCGATTGCTATGGAAGGGCCCAGCAGGTTCTTGGTACGGTAAAGCAGCAGATGCTCCAGACGGTCGGTGTCGGCATCCTTCTCGGCGACGTATCGAATCGTCAAACTGCCATCGGCATCCTGCAAAATCTGAAACTGGCGGATTTGCGGATGATTCATCAGGCCCTTCAATTGATTCCACGGCACCACTTTGCCGTTGGGCAGGAGAATATCTTCGCCGGTTCTGCCGATAATTTCGGCAAGCATGGCCAGTTTGCAGCCACACGGACACGGTTCTGTCGCCATCTTTGCCAGGTCCCCGTTCTTATAGCGAATTATGGGCATGGCGTAGCGGTTTAGATTGGTTATCACTACCTCTCCAACTTCGCCGGGTTCGGCAGGTTTGTTTTCTTTGACGATTTCAACAATGACATTGTCGGCGTTTATGTGATAGCCGGCGCCCCGGAGGCACTGCCAGGCGACGTCGCCCGCTTCGTTGCAGGCGTAAATGTCGGCAACTTTGGCGTCGAACGTAGATTCCAGCAGTCTTGTTACCTGCGGCTCCAGCCACTGGCCGGTGGTCAGTATCACGCTCGGCCTGAACGAAGGAAAGACACCATCGCGAACCTTGTAGGCAAGGGCCCTTATGGCGGGCGTTATGCCTATCACGGCCGGCTCTTTCAATCTGCTCAAAAGCTGTTCGGCGTATTGTATGTTTTGATGCGAATCCACGTACGGATTAATGTAGTAGGTCTTATGAATGCCCTGCAGGAATGTCCAGTGAGCTTTTCTATCCGGTTCGTTCTCATTCTTCAGAGGCGTCAAAATCGGTCTTGCCGCCAATCCGATGCCCAAAGCCTGCCGACACCTTATAACCGCAGCCGAATTGAACATACGAGAATTTCTGTCGGAGAGGATACATACGGGGATGCCTGTGCTGCCCGATGTACGGCTGACTCGGCAGGGGGGCAGCTCGCGCGGCAGGAAATCCCAGTACCTGCTCCTGAGTTGTTCTTTCGTCAGAAACGGTATTCTATGCAGGTCCGCCGACGAGCTAATATCTGCCGGCTTAATTCCTTCTTTGTCAAAGAGCTCGCGGTAATACTTTATTCTCTCAAAACAGTAGCGGATTAGTCTTTGCAGCTTTGCGTTCCGGGTTGCGCGGATATTGTCCGGATTGAACTGCCGTGCAATTGCCGAGCTTGCCTGGCGGTACGTTCCCAGGGCAAGTCCAATTTTGCCGAGAAGTTTCACGATTTCACCACCTGTTCCGAAATCCGCTCAAGCCATTCTTCGGACAAATCAAATATCTGCTCGGTCCATTTGTAATGGAAAAAGCTGTGGTTTGCCTCGGCGATGAAGCGACAGTCGTACGGCAGGGCGTTGTCTCTGCACTTAGCTGCGTAGTACCTGCTCGACTCTTCTGCAATCGAATCATGGCCTGCGTAGATAAACAGAACCGGAGCCTTTGACGCCGAAACTTTTTTTTCCTGCGTTTCATATCTGTCGGCAAGCTTGCCGGCGGTTACCAGCGTTGTCCAAATCCGGGCGATATTGGCTCTGCCCCGCAGCAGTTTCCAAAGATGACTCGGCTCTTTGAGCTTGTAGATATATTGTTTGAGCTCATTAGCAAAAGATTTGAGCCCTGCCTTGCCGCTCGATACGGGCGTCGATAACAGAATGAGGCCTTTTAGCGGCAGTCGGTACCGGGCCATTGCGGTGTAGCACACTCTTGCTCCTCGGCTTATGCCGAAGAGAACCACATTATCCAGTGAAGCATTTGCCGTGAAAAACTTCACCGCGCCGGCCACATCAAACACTTCGGCATCTATACTCTGCTGCGCAACCTCACCTGTACTGTCGCCGCAGCCGCTCAAATCAAATCTGAGTGCCGGATAGCCCAGCAGGGCGAACCTTCTGGCCAGCTCGACGAACATCCTGTGCGGCCCGAGCCTGTTGCCGTCGGCGGCGTGAACAAATACAATCCCTGTTCGCCTGGCGTCCCGAACCGGCAGTTCAGTTGAATAAGAAAGTTGACTATTGCCGCTTCTGAAATACCCAATCTTATCCACAGCACCACCTTGCTATCGCCGTTGTAAGTTCGGTGCAGTCGGCAGGTCCGATACGCTCCCAGAAAATGGGCAGAACAAAATTCTCGACTGAAACGTGCTGGGCCTTTCCCTGAAGCGACTTGGCCAGGGCGGCAAGGCCGGGGTCGATTTTTTGCCGGTTCGATATTCCAACGATGAAAACCGAGTTGGCGTGATTGTATGCGCCGGCCAGGTCAAGCAGGTTAATGTTTTCGAGCTGGCTGATGAATTTAGCGCTGGTTTTATAGCCCTCTATATTTTCATAACCATCGTCTTGGAATTCACGCCCGGATGAGCGTGTCATAAGGTTTTTTATGCGCTGCTTGCGTCTAAGGTATTGGACATAAGTTTTGCCGTTGACAACCGGTTCTATCAGAACAACTGTCTTTGCCGGTCCCGGTCCGCCGACACAATAATCCAACGCAAGACTTGCCCCAAACCGCAGCCCGATTAGACAGACCTGGTTGCCCTCGGTCTGCCTGACAATATCGGCGCGCAGAGATTGCAGGCTGACGTCGGCGAACTCGCCGGGCGCTTCACCCGTGCCGCAATAGTCAAATCTCTGCAAAGCCAGACCCTTTTCTTCGAGGGCCTTCTTTAGCCGGTAGGAAAAGCGATGTGCACACTTTCTTTCGTCGAACAGGGGATGACAGTAAATATATTTCATAGCCGTCACCTATGACATAAGCGAGTGGGAATTGCCCGCCATTTTTCTAAGGGCGTTGCGGTCTATCTTGGACGAGCCGAGTTTAGGCAGCTTCCGGACAAAACGAATGAATCGGGGAATCTTATGGCTGCTCAGCCTTGCCTTGCAAAACTTGACTATGTCGGCCTGTGACAGTTTTTCGCGGCGGCTATTTGCAACTATAAAGGCAATGGGAACCTCGCCGAGCAGTCTGTCTTTCTGCCCCACGACGGCGGCCTCGGAAATCCCCGGATGTTCGATGAGAGATTCCTCTATCTCCTGCGGACAGACATTCTCGCCACCGGTAATTATCACGTCTTTTGTTCTGCCAAGGATGTACAGGTTGCCTTTCTCGTCAAGTTTGCCAAGGTCTCCTGTTCTGAGCCATCCGTCGACAATTGTCTGCGCAGTCAAATCCGCCTGCTGGTAATAACCCTTCATCACTCCGGAACTTTTCACAAGAATCTGACCGCGGTGTTCAAAAGGCAGGTCCGTCGCTTTATCGTCCACTATTTTCACGTTTACTCCCGGCATTGGGCTGCCTACACTGCCCGGCGGGAAGCGGCTTGGAAAAGGACAGGCAATGGAGATTCGTGAGCCCGCCTCGCTCATACCGTATGTGTTTATGAAATTGACCCAGGGGTATTTGTTGGTAAGCGTTCTGTAGATTGAGACCGGCGTCCTGGCCCCGGAGAGCGTGACATACTTTAAGCTTTTAAGGTCGAACTGTTGCGGCTCGGCAAAGTCTGCAAGCAAAATGGCCATATAGGGCACGAACGCCGTAGCGGTGAGCCGGTATCTTTCTACAGATTTGGCGAAGTCCTTTATAAAAAAAGGCGTGTCACTGACTACGAACGTATCAGCAAGGCTGACGTGTGTGAGTATCTGGGCACAAATACAGTATATATGATGAAACGACAGGGCGCAGTAAACGACATTGCGGCTGCCAAAGCCCATCAGCAGCCGATAGACAGCCAGATTTGAAATCAATTGGTTGTCGGTGAGCATAACAATTTTGGGCCGGCCAGTCGTCCCGGATGTGGGCGCCATCAGCGCAACGTCGCAGTTCTGCTCGTCAACGTCACATCTGCCCGAGGCGGCTGCTTCGATGTCGAGTTTGCCGCCGGTTTCGTATTGGACCAGAAGCATCGTTATGCTGCCGGCTGTGTCAAGACTGTCGGCCAGTCGCTTCGCATAGGCTTTGCTCGTAATCACAATTGATA
>JAUWKC010000009.1 GCA_030607345.1 Planctomycetota bacterium
GCACGCATCGTTGAAGGCTCCAGCGTGTCTTTGAGCCTGGCTTCTGCCGGTTTCTTCCCGAATATGGTGGTTAAGATGATACAGGTTGGAGAAGAAAGCGGCTCGCTGACGAGGGTCCTGGACAGAACAGCCGGCTATTATGAGCGCAGAGTGGACTCTTCCATAACCACGGTTATGGCGCTGCTTGAGCCGGTTATGATTTTAACGGTTGGGGCGATTGTATTGACGGTTGTTCTTGCACTGTATCTGCCGATTTTCTCGATGTCAGCTCACTGAGACGAGCCGGCAGTGGCGGTACAAGCAAAGCAGCGAAGCTATTAGCTATAGTCGTTTAAGAATATAGTCGATTGTGTGAAATCAGAAGTTGTGTGATTTTAACATTTTTTAGGAGAAGTTGAAAATGAAAAGAGCGAAAGGTTTTACACTGGTGGAGCTGATGGTCGTAATTCTGATTGTCGGCATCCTGGCTGCTGTGGCCATTCCGATTATGCGTGGCCGAATTGACGCAGCCAAGTGGTCGGAAGGTAAGGCCGGCATGGGCAGCATTGGAACGGCCCTTCGTGCCTACGCTGCGGAGAAAGCAGTGGACGGAACATACCCGCCTTCTCTGACGGTGTTGGGTTTCCAGCGCAGCGATCTTCACGGCACGTACTTTACGATTGACAACTACTCGATTCCGGCCTGCACTTTCACCGCCGCCGCCGACCCTGAGCTGACATTCACGGTCCAGTGCACCAATGCCGGCACGGGCATCACCAGCCCTACACAAATTACGCTGAGCAATGCCGGTGTCTGGACAGAGACTCCGTAGTAAGGCGCCACGGGGTATGGTGGTCATTAGTCTTTCAGAAACGATGTTGCGTCTGAGGCGAGGAACTCTCAAGCTCCTCGCCTTGGGCGAATCATCAGTTGAGTCCGAGGCAAATATGCGAAGGACAAAGGGCTTCACATTGGTAGAGTTGATGGTCGTGGTAACCATCGTCGCTATTCTTGCGGCAGTGGCGATTCCGATTCTGCAGGGCCGTATCGACGCAGCGAAGTGGTCCGAAGGAAAGGCCGGTTGCGGGACCATCGCTACGGCGCTGCGGGCTTACGCTGCGGAAAAGAGCTCCCTGGGTACTTATCCGCCGGCATTATCGGTGCTGGGCTTGACTCCCAGCGACCTTCATGGAACTCATTTTACTATCGCCAATTACTCAATCCCGGCTTGTCAGTTCACTAAAGGCGCGGACCCTGAGATGACCTTCACTATTCGTTGTGACAATTCGGGCACTGCGATTAAGACGCCGACTGCAGTCCAACTGAACCAGGCCGGCAACTGGACAGAAATTCCATAGTAATTATAGATATTCGACCAGGGTTGGTGTTCGTCACCGTGGTGACGAACAGAATCATAAGCTGGACAGTTATGTGGAAAACACGAGGGAGAGATTATGGCACTTAAACCAAAAAGATATCGGGCAGGCTTGACTTTTGTCGAGATACTAATCGCAACCGTTATCCTTCTGATAGCGGTTATCGGCACGTCCGCATTTCGATACAATGCAGCATTAGGTGCGCGCAAGGCCGACCTGCGAACCGCGGCGGCGAGAACCGCGCTGCTGCTTTGTGAGGCCTGGCGCGGCGTGAGCGACCCAAACACATTTGACCCGGTTGCAAGTTTCGGTTCGGAATTGGTAATCAGTTCGCTTGGCAAGGGCGTGGCCGGGCCGGATGGCTTTACAGTGCACGGGGCATATGAAATCACAAACGAAGGGGCTGAGTACTACGCGGTTCTTTCCTGGAAAGATGTATCGGCAGGCCTGCGGGCGTTAAACGTCGTGGTAACATGGAATCAGCGAGGCTACAGTTCGGACGATGGTGGGCGGCCTGATAAATCATTCGCACTTACGACGTACGTGGCCGATTAGCGTGTGTATAGGAGGGCAAAGAGCATGGCAAAAAAGAATACCCAAAATCGAAGCGGTCTGACGGCCATAGAGCTAATGGTGGCCGTAGTATTCTTGAGCCTGGCGATACTCGGTATCGGCATGGTTCTGGCCGACAGTCACAAAGGCTGGAACAGGATGTATAACCGTGTCTATTCGGACGTTGTCAGAGACGGCCACGTAGCCCGGAGAGTCTTTGACAGCATCGTCCGAAAGTCAAGCAGAAATCACATCCTGGTGGACACGGGCGGAACCTGGGCCGAGGTCCGCTATTACGCCGATTCGAGTTCGACCGATTTCGACCGTTACGCACGTTTCTATCAAAGCGGCGACCAGTTGCTAATCGAATACGGCACGCTGGACCCTGTTGGCGTGCTGCGGACCCAAACGGTCTGCTCCAATGTGTCTTCGTGTGTGTTTAGGCAGTCGGGAAAAGCCGTGGAAATGATACTAAGGCTGGATAATGGTTCCGAGAGCGCCACGGTGACGACGTCGGCGGTGGCGCACAACTAAGTGCAGTAGCGAACTTAATCGCCGGAAAGTACGTTATGAAACCTGCCGGTAAAAAAATGCATTTGCTGCAGCGGGGCTCAGCCCTGGCTCTGGTTCTGGCGGTGATTACGATATTGCTTGCGGTCGGGACCGGTCTGCTGAGTCTTGGCCTCCACAGTCAACTTTTTTCCATACGCACGGGTGATGAGATAGCGGCCAGGTCTGCTGCGGATGCAGGACTGGCAAAAGTGCTCAACCTACTGAACCAGGAATACCAGGGCGGCAGCCTCAATGATGTCTATGAAACTTATTCGTTGGATGGCGATATTGTCTGGCAAAGCACCCGCGAAACGCTGCCAAATTCCACCGGCAGTTTCAGCTACAGTGTCTCACTGGGTGCAGCCTGGTCTTTTCCGGTCACGGTTACAGGTGAATCAGGGCAAGCGCAAAAGACATTGAACTGCTCCCTGAAACTGGAGGGGCCGTTCGAATATTCAGTTCTGACCCGTGGTGACATAATTCTAAAAGCAGGGACAACTGTTTCAGGATACAATTCCAGCGACCTGACCGACCCGGATACGAGCGCAAGAATAGCTACGATGAGTACCGATAGCGACAGCATTATTCTAAACAACGGCGTTACAGTAAACGGCACCGTTTACGTGGGCGTGGATGGCCAACCCGATGTTATTATCAAGGACCTTGGCGCAACTACCGGTCCACAATTCGCGATGTCTGAGGAGCCGCCCCTTCCGCAGGTGGTGGTTCCGGCACTGACGGATTATTCAACGGACATCGAGGCCAAGGGTGAAACGGTCACAATCACACCTGCCCAAAGCGGCATATATGATTCAATCGAACTGAAAAATGCCGTACTACCTGGCATTCTTGAAATATCAGGGGGAGATGTTGTTCTCGTCATAACGGATGATATTCAAATGGGCAAGAATTGCGAAATAGTCATAAACGAAGGTTCTTCCCTGACACTTTATCTCGAAGGTGATCTCAATGCCGACAATAACTCCGGATTCAACAATCGCACGAAGATTCCTGGTAACCTGATGCTTTTCGGCACGAGTAGTGAAGAACAGGATATGGACATCAAGGCCAAGAGCGATGTGTTTGGAGCTGTTTATGCGCCGAATGCTGACATTATTATCTATGCGGCCGGCGATGTTTACGGTTCATTTGTTGCCGACGACTTCGAGCTTAAAACCGGCGGAAATTTCTATTACGACAGGGCATTGAAAGATTACACCGACAAAACGGAATTACTGCGTTTCGTACTGGACCGCTGGGGTGAAGATTAGTGATACCAACAAAGGCAAGCTCTTGGTCAAACTGTAACTTGCCTGCAGTTTAGCAAAACTCAGCGGAGATGTCAGTATATCGGCAAATGGAGTGGCACAAAAATGAAGACTCTTGGAGCGAAGATATTTTTGTACAGGCGCGGTGCGGCGCTGGCTTTGGTTATGGTGGCGGTAGTCGTGCTTCTGGTGGTGGGTACCGGACTGTTGAGTCTTGGTCTGCACGGGCGTACTTTCGCGATACGCACAGGCAATGAAATAGAAGCCCGATGTGCTGCCGACGCCGGGTTGACAAAGGCCCTTTTTGAAATGAACCAGAAGCTTCAGACAGAACTGTGGGATGACCTCTCGCTGCCGGAGGCAACGGATGAGCTACTGGCGAATTGTGACGCCGTTGTCGACTATAGCGTTACGGGCGACTTCTTTACCGGCTACAGTGTTGAAGCTACAGGTAAATCAGGCCGGGCGACTAAAACGATAGGCTGCTCTTTGCCGCTGCAGGGTTTGTTCGAGTACGCCATCTACGCAAAGGACAATTTGGAACTCAAGAATTCGGCGACTATAGACTGGTACAACTACGACGACGAGGATGACAGTCTGAAAATCGGCACCGGAAGTATTGCCGCAGCAGCTATTACCCTGAAGAACAAGGCAATTATAAATGGCGATGTGGTTGTGGGTGTCGATGGAGATCCCGCAGTTGTCATCACAGACAACGGCGCGAGCATCACGGGCAGTACCTATGCCGTGACGGAGCAGGTCCCGCTGCCATCGATAATGGTGCCCGGGTGGCTCGAGTCGCTTCCCTCCGGCGGAACGATAGAAAATGATACGACGATAACGGCTGCCGCCGGCAAATATGATGAGATTGACCTGAAAAACGGCAAGAAAATTAAGGTCGAGGGCAATATCACGCTTTACATTATAGGAGATATAACCCTTGACAATTCCACCGAGATAGAGGTGGATGGCGATAGTGGCTCTTCTTTGGTGCTGTACATAGGAGGGGACTTTGAGGGCAAGAACGGCAGCGCGCTCAACAATGAGACGCAAGATGCGGGAAAACTCAAGATTTACGGGCTGGATAGCTGCGAGAATATGCTATTCAAAAACAGCAGTGAACTTTACGGGGCGATCTACGCTCCAAACGCCGACGTCATATTCTATAATTCGGCTGCGGCATACGGAGCGGTTGTAGCCAGAACGTTTGAACAGAAGAACTCCGCCGACTTCAACTACGATGCGGCATTAAGGGATGTTACAGCAGATGACGAAGGCGTGCGTTTCGTAGTGAAGCGATGGCAGGAGTAATAGAAAAACCGATGCGGGCGCAGACTGAATTTGAAGGAAATATAGCTGGCGGGAGGTAAAGATGAACGGTAAGAATCGTCACAATCCAAAGAGTACCGGCTCATCGCTGGTGCTGGTTCTGCTTGGGGTAGTAATGCTCATCATAGTGGGAGGCGGTCTTTTGAATCTGGGACTGCAGGGCCAGTTGCTGGGCATACGGACCGGCTCAGAGATTAAGGCTAGGGCTGCGGCCGACGCAGGTCTGGAAAAGGCAGTCTTCTCGATGAATCAGATACTCATCGCAAAAGCCTGGAGCAACGACACGTTGCCGTGGGTGGCAGATGAAGCTCTGCCCAATTGTGACGCAACCTTCGGCTACAAAATCGTCGCGCGGAGTCTGAGCGGGCAAAAAAGCGAGTTCACAATCAGCTCCATTGGCAAATCGGGTCGAACTTCCAGAACGGTTTCCGCCATCGTAGGGCTTAAGAGCTTATTCGATAGTGCGATTCTTGTACAGGACAGGATATCTCTTATGCCCAACAGTCTGGTGGCCGCATACAACTCTGCGGACCCAACCGATACTGACCTGGATTTGAAAATCGGCACGATAAGCGTAGAGCCCGACAGAATACCGTTAGGTCCCGGCACGGTCATAGACGGGGACGTGTTTGTCGGCGTAGGGGGCAATCCCCAAACAGTCATTGGGGCAGGCGGAACTATAACCGGTGAAAAGTATGCCTTGACCGAAGAGATTGACTTTCCCGTCATAACTCCGCCGCCGCTGCCGGATATGGGCACAGGACTGGATGCCAAGGGCAGCACCATAACGCTAAAACCGTCCAGCAGCGGCAAATATACGAATATAACGCTGGCGCAGGCAGCCGGCTTGAATGGAATATTAGAAATCACCGGAGGAGAGGTAAAACTTCACATTACCGGTAATGTCGACCTTGGGCAGGGCTGTGAACTGATAATAGACCCTGATTCTTCTTTGATTCTTTACGTAGACGGGGACATATCTGCCGACAATTCAAGCGGCCTGAATAACCAGGCCGGCGACGTTAAAGACTTTCAAATCTACGGCACGGGTGGCACCGCCCAGGTCTTTGACATAAAAGCCAAGAGCACGATATTCGGCACCATTTACGCCCCCCAGGCCGATATCTCGATTTATCCGGGTTCGGAGATTTGCGGCGCCATTGTAGGCGAAAGCGTCACGTTCAAGAGCGGCTGTACTTTCTACTACGACGAGGCACTCAGAGACGTGACTGTCTACGACGAAGGCGTACGCTTTGAAGTGAAACGATGGCTTGGACCAACCACGGTAGAAGCCGTTGAGTAACCACTGCTGCCGGTTTGTACAGCCGATAATGCGAGGAGTATAAAACTTTCCTGAATTCTACTGGTTCCGCGGCCGGCGGACCAGTCAGGCCTTGTGGACTCATCACGCCTGTTTATGCCCGCTAACCGGGCATACATCCTCAAATTACAGGACCTTAGGGCCGATTTCAAAGAATTGGTCTAAGAGGCCGATTTCCTGCAATTTGACGTAAAACAGCGGTGTTTTTGCGCCGATAGATTGGTGCGGGCAGAAAACCGAGATTGAATGCCAACCACACCAGCAAAGCTCCGACGTTAGTTGGGCCCGAGACGGCAGTTTTTATTAGGTTGGAAATGTATGAAGCTGGGTTGGAAATCGCCTCTGAAGCTTGAGAATTATGACGTGCTGGGCCTGGACATCGGCTCGTCAGAAGTCAGGCTGGTTCAGCTTCGCAAGGCGGCAAAAGTCTACAAAGTCACAGCAGCGGCTGTAGCCCCTGTCGGCGCCGGTGACAACAGCACCGACCACACACAGGCAGACAGGACCGAGGCCATCCGGCAATGTGTGCGTTCATCGGGCGTGCAGACGCACCTGGCCGTCTGTGGTTTATCAGGCACCGAGGCAGCCGTACGTCATTTCAGCTTCCCGCCGATGGCGCCGGATGAAATAGAAGGCGCCGTGCTGCTTGAGGCCGGACAGGTTTGCCCATTCAATGTTGCCGACAGCACTACTGACTACCAGTTGATTCCGAACGGCGACAACGGCGTTCGCGGCGTATTAGTTGCAGCAACGAAGAAGCTTATCAAAAATCGGACAGAGCTTGTTGAAAAGGCCGGTCTCAAATGTGTCCTGATGGATATTGAAGGTCTGGCACTTCTAAACTGCTTCAATGCACTCAATCACCGGCAGAACAAAGATGGCCAACCTTGCAAGACAACGGCTATTTTGAACGTGGGCAGCTCCCATGCGACTCTGGCAATTATGGGAAGTGACGGTTTGCCGTTTGTTCGTGATATCTCATACGGTGGTAGTGATATTATCGAAAAGATCAAGACCGAAAGCAACATTGCAGCGGACGCGGTAGGAGAGACTCCAGCGGACGATAACAATCCAGCCAGGTCAAAACCACAACCTGACGACTCTCTGCTCCGGGCCTGCCGGGACTTGCTCAATAACGTGAATGAAACCTTTCGTTTCTACGCCGCACGGGATAAATCAGCACCTATTGAAGAAGTCTATGTTTGTGGGGATTTCGCCCCGAGCAAAAAGTTCGTGGAGCTTCTGGATAGTCAACTCTCGGCAAGAGCATCTCTGTGGAACCCATTCGAGCACCTCAAATGGAACCGTGCGAGTCAGGAAGAGGATATTCTTTCGAGAAAAGGCCCCGCGTTGGCTGTGGCGGCTGGTCTTGCTTTAAGGTCGATATGATATGTTCACGATAGACCTATTGAAAGGACAAGGCATTCCGCCAAAGAGCAGACCCGAAGGCATAGCTGTCGGGGCAATAGTCTTTGCGGTGCCTGTTATCGTTGCCATAGTAATAGCCGGTGTCTATATGACCGATAACATTTCATTATCCACTCAAAAGCGTGAGTTGGCCGACTATGAAAAACGAGTCGACAAGCTGTCGGACGCACTGGAACTGAAAAGAGCGTTCGAGAAACAAAGAGCGACCATAAACGAAGTTCTATCGGAAGTATCCTCCTCGATTGACAGGCATATGCAGTGGTCGGACGTTTTGGTGGATATTGTTGAAAACATGCCGGAGTCGATGATTCTCGCCGAGCTTGAGGCAAAGCAGAATATGGTGAGACGAAGAGTAGCCAAAGACGGTGATGCCGAGACAAAGGTCGATGTCATGGTTCCGTTGCGGACGCTCAGTATAACGGTTAGCGGAAAATCGGAATACGACTGTGACCGGGCGGTCCGGGATTTCAGCGACCGTCTCCGGATTTCGAAGGTGCTGGGCCCGAAACTTGAGGACATAAGAGTTTCCAAGAGCAACCTGGGCCGGCGAAAGCAACGAAATTTCGTCTCTTACCAGATAGACTGCGTTTTCAAAACGCCGTTATAGCGGGTTAGTTATGAAGCCGGTTTATAGAAAATATCTTAAGACAACAGCTATAGTATGGGGTGCTTGTTCGGCACTGTTTCTGGTTCTGTACCTGTTAGTCGTGTCGCCGCAGATGAGCGCCCTAAAGCGGGTCGAAAGACAGATTACGCAAAGCAAACAAGCGTATGAAGCTGCGACCCAGGCCGCCCAGGAGAAGACCAAGGCTCGATTGCGAGAACAAATCGAACGTTTGGGAAGCAGCCTTGCTGATTTCGTTATTGACCCGGCTGATTCGGGCAATTTAACACTTGATATAAGTCAGATTGCCGGTGAGAAAAACGTTTCTTCCTTGAGCATCAAGGGCAAAGGCAAAGTCACCAGTCGCGGTTCGGAAATACCCGGCTGTGAGCGCATACGCGAGAAATGCATCAACATTAGTTTTGCAGCGGGATTCTACGAGTTTGCGAGTTTTCTCAATGCCCTGGAGAGATACCGGCCCGTGGTATTCGTAGATACGTTCAAAATAGTGCGCTCGGAAGACGGCAATAGTGGCAATGCTGTAAATATGGACCTTTCGGTATTTGTAGGAAAGCATCAAGACAGCGGAGACGCCGACACTGCCAGGCAGTTCAGCGAAGCGAATTGGGATGATTTCTCTTTGGGCTGTGGTCGCGGCCGCAACGATTCTTGAGGCATTTAGACCAGTGACGAGCAAATATGAGAACAATAGCCGTAGCTAATCAGAAAGGTGGATGTGGCAAGACTACCACAGCGGTAAATCTTGCCGCGTCTCTTGCTGTGTCCGGAAATCGTGTCCTGTTGCTTGACCTGGACCCGCAGGCCCATGCCACGCTCGGAGTGGGCAGTGACCCGGACTCGCTGGACAAAACCATTTACGATTGTCTCGTGAATGAACACGTACCCCTGTCAAGGGTGGTGGTGAGTACTTGCGTCAAGAACCTCAATTTGGCGCCGAATAACATCTTGCTGTCGGGCTTCGAACTTGAACTGGCTTCGGCTTACGGCAGGGAATACGTCTTGCGTGACAAGGTAAACAGTGTGGCATCGACTTACGATATCTGCGTTATCGATTGCTCGCCCTCACTGAGTCTTCTCACCCTCAATGCGCTCGTGGCCAGTACAAACGTATTAATACCCGTACAAACCCACTACTATGCTCTCGAAGGACTAAAGCAGTTGCTCGAAACGATAGAGATTGTCAGAGAGCGTTTCAACAGCGAACTGAAAATTCTCGGCGTGCTGCTGACTTTCGTGGAAAGCAGGACGACCTTGAGCCGGCAGGTGCAGCGACAGATGAGGGAGTTCTTCGGGGAGCTGGTTTTCGATGCGGTCATCCACAGAACGGTCAGGTTGGCCGAGGCGCCCAGTGCAGGTGAGCCGGTGCTGATTTATGCTCCCAAAAGCAAAGGCGCCGCGGAGTATCAAGCTCTGGCCGAAGAGATTCTCAACACGAGAAACAAGCCGGTTTTGGCCAACAGTCTGCTTGGCGGAGGTGGATTTGAGGAGTCGAGCAATGGCGAAACGTAGGGCAGGGCTACATAAGGAAATCACGTCGATTTTTGACGGTGTGCCCATAACAAGGAATAACACCAGGCAGGATTCCGGCTCACGGGATGCTGAACGGACAGCGCCGACCGGGCCTTCCAGGTTCGATAAAACGCGTTTGACGCCCCCAATGCCTCCAAAACCGCAACGCGCAGTTACCCCGACGCCTGAAGCAGCACAACCTGCCCAGCCCAAGCGAGGTCCCGGCCCCTCTGCCAAGCCCGAAAAGGTCAAAACCGTAATCAGTAGGAAGGCGTCCGGTCCGGGGCTTTGGCAGCAGATACAGAATAAACTGTTCAAGTCAAAACCCAATGGCGCCACCGGGAGGCAGAAGGCGGCAGCTATGCTGGTTCCCGTGCTTTCTGTTGTCCTTATTATTGCTTTTGTGAGAATCCTGGGTCCAAAGGGCAGCAGGGTCCACCCTGCCGAGAGTAAGCCGACCGGCGCCGTCACACCACAGTCAGAGGTCAAAATCGACTGGCAGAGTCCGGAGCCTTATCCGAAGGCTCTGCGTGACCCCATGAAGTTTGCCGCGGCCGAGCCTGTCCAGAGTGGAACAGAAGTTCAAAATGTTCAACAGGTTTTTGTTACAGGCGTTATCTGGAGTGACGACAACCCCCTGGCAATTATCGGTAGCGAGGTAGTCGGCGAGGGCCAGGTAGTTTCCGGTGTAACGGTGGTAAATATCAATAAAGACAGCGTCGAGTTGGAAAAAGACGGCAAAAGATGGACGCAAAAAGTGCAATAATACGTGCAGTACAAACAAATAGTGTGTAATTGAAAATTTATGAGAGGTACTGTTATGAAAGTGTATGGAAAATCACGACGACTTTGGTTTCTGGTAGTGTTTGCTTTGGTTGCGGCAATCTGCACCGTGGCCGAGGCCGCCGACGCCAATGAAAATGAGGCAGTGGTGAAAACAGAAGTTCTCACCCCCCTTGAAGAACGGATGCAGACAATAATAAGCATAGCGTTTGTGGATACTGATATCGATGCGGTAATCAGAGCCATAGCGCTAAAAGCGAACCTTAACGTCGTAAAGAGCCCGGCGGTTACGGGCTCCGTCACGGCCAGCCTTGCCGGTGTGCCGCTGCAGGAAGCGCTCAGTAACATTCTTGCAGCCCACGGCTACGGCTATGTCGTTGACAAGAACATCATACGTGTGGCGCCTATCGAGGAACTGGGGGCGGCAGAGGAAAGGCTTGTAAGCAGGATATACCGAATTACTTATGCCGACGTAGTCCAGGTGGAAAAAGCCCTGAGTAAATTCGTATCTCAACGCGGCTCGATATCCGCAAGCCCCAGCACGAGCAATATAATCGTCACGGACACAGAAAGCAAAATCAAGGCCATTGACACCTTCATCGCCGAAATCGACCGTATTACGCCTCAGATACTCGTCGAGGCGAGGGTCTACGACATAACCAGCAGGGACACGCTCGACCTGGGCATCCAATGGCAGGCAGGCCGGAGCACAACGCTTTCAAACACACTCGGTGGCAACCCAACGGGAGACCGGCGACCCTTTGCCACTGGGACATTCTCTGCAGCTACAGACAAGACTAGCGGCACCGGCACGCTTCGTCTGGGCTGGCTCAGCGGCGGACTTGACATAGACAGCATAATCAGAGCTCAACAGGAAAACGCCGACGCCAAGCTTCTTGCCAATCCGAGAATACTGGTACTCGATAACGAGACCGCCCTGTTTGATATCGTGACGGAATTTCCTTATTCCGAGACAAGCACTACCGGGTCCACGCTTACGGAAACAATCAAATGGAGGAAAATCGGTGTCCATCTTGCAGTGACGCCGCATCTCACCAGGGATGGTATGGTCAAGCTGCACATCACACCAGAATTTAGTGTGGTCGTGCGCGAAGAGCAGTTTGCATCAGGCACCGTGGTGCCTGTAATCGACACCCGCAAAGTCGACACTATTGCGTTAGTACGAGATGGCCAGACGGTGGTCATCGGTGGCCTGCGAAAAAAGAATGTCAGCCTGCAGGTCAATAAAGTCCCGCTTCTTGGCGATCTGCCCCTACTTGGCGGACTTTTCAGGTTTAAAGGTGAAGACACGTCCAATACCGAGTTGGTTGTGTTCATAACACCGAATATTGTTGAGCAGCCTCTGGTGATGTCCGCAAGCGAGCAAAAAGCATACCAGGAGACCGAGTTTAGCGGACCGATTATCAACTACACAACAGTAGAAAAAGGCGAGAAAGAACGGGCTGACGAATAGAATTCGGCAGACAAACGATGAAAGCGTTTCAAACAATCGCCCCGGCGATGGCTCAGCCGGGGCGATTTTGTATCAGCTATTCGCAGTGTCAGTCTTTTTTTACGTACAGCGTCTGGGTGGGGAAGGCAAACTCAATTCCTTCAGCCTCAAATCGCCTCATCATCTCAAGGTTGACCCGTTCGTTGACTTGCTGATACAGCCAGTAATCCGCAGGTCTGACCCAGTAGCTCATATAGATATTGAGCGACCAGTCGTTAAACTCGTTAAAATACACCCTCGGCGGCGTGGCCGGGTCGACGTTAAGCTGCGGCACCTCCGCCAGAATCTCCTTTATAATCTCCACCGCCTTGTTTGCTTTTGCATGGCCGGAATCGTAGGTTATCGTGATATTTGATGTCCTTCGAATAAAGTGACGCTTCCCCACATTCTCGATAATCGAATTTGCTATTACACTGTTGGGTATGGTAACCAGGTGTCCCTCAAGTGTGCGCACGCGGGTGCTCCTGAATCCCACCTCTTCCACGGGGCCGAGGTGTCCGTCGATTTTCACCAGTTCGTCGATTTGAAAAGGCCTGTCCGCGAAAATCGTAATCGAGCCGAAAAAGTTGGCTATCGTATCCTTGGCTGCAAGCGCCACTGCGATACCGCTCACTCCCGCACCGAGCATAATAGACTTAACATCCTGCTCGAGTACGTTATCGACAATGTAAATTGCGGCAATAATCGCAATGGTGACGCGCAGTGACTTGCGGACCACCGGCACCAGCATATCATCCAGCTTCGTCTCGGTTTTGCCTGTCAAGCGAAGAAGATAATACTCGGCAATATCGACAAGCTTGAAAATCGCGTAGGCAACAGCCAAGGCGGCAATTGCCCTCGATATTCTTGTCCATCCGGTTTCAATTGCAGGGCTTATACCCTGAATCGCCGGCACAGCCGCCATATCCTCGAAGACCAGGCAAAGCTTGCACAGATAAAGACCGAGAGCAAAAATACCCACATAAGCCGGCTTGCTCAGACATTTCAAAAACAAGCTCAAGAGGGTGATACCTTTTTTCCTTTCGGTCTGGGTGGCGTAGTTGTTCAGCACAAACTGAACAATTCGGCCTGCAGCGAGGGCGGCCAGCACGACCAGCAGAACCAATCCGAACCGCCAGGCGGCATTACCTTCAATGACTTCATAATTGACGGCCCCCTGCCACCAGCCTCCGGCAGCAAGCAACCCGCTTGTTAGTGACGTGGCCATATGATGTCTCCCAATCCAGTTATCATGGTTTTCATCACTGCTACAGTGGCTATCTTATATCCTATCGAAGCTGATTTTACCATAGACAATCGCTATTTTACGTAAGTTTTGCTTTACCCGCAACAAGATGCATGGGAGAATATCACGCCGACTAAGTCATATTGGGGACCTGCGAAATGAAACGCAGTACGTTGAATTTTGTTATTGATTTGTTAGGTTTCGTGGTTCTGCTTGGCTTGGCCTGTACCGGGTTCATTATCAGGTACATTCTGCCGCCGGGCACCGGCGGGCGTGGACAGGCCCTGCACGGAGGTCAAGGCGGGGGACATATCGAGCAGCTCTGGTCAATGACACGGCACGAATGGGGCGATATTCATTTCTACCTGGCCGTTCTTTTCGTCATCCTAATGACAGTGCACGTGATTCTTCACTGGAACTGGGTGAAGAACTATGTGAGGTCCCTGTTTAAAACAGTCCAAAAGAAAAGCTGACTTAACCTAAGAGACAGAATCCGGGCAGGGCTATTTGAGCTCAACGGACCAGTAGGCGTGGTCGAGGAATTGTTTCCAGCTACGGTAACGCTGATGGCCCAGGTGCACGTGGATAAGCGGATTCCGTTTTGGCCTGACAGGTTTCTGAACAAGTGTCATCCCGGCTTGCTGGGGGGTTCGGCCTCCCTTTTTTACATTGCACTTTGTACAGGCACACACTATGTTCTGCCAGGCTGACTTGCCGCCCATGCTTCTGGGGATAATATGGTCAAGTGACAATTCACTTGTTGGGTAGCGTTTTCCACAATACTGACATCTGTTTCCATCGCGAGCGAAGATATTTCTACGGTTAAACTTTACTTCGTTTCTCGGCAGACGGTCATAAAACAACAGCCGAATTATTCGCGGCACAGCGACATAAAAATTCACAGTGGAAACCCAATCCTGACCATCGGGCTTGAAGGTATGTTTGAACTGGCTTACCTCGCACCAGCTTCCGAAGTCGTAGTTGGAATAATTGCCCTGCTCAAACGAGACGACCTCGGCCAGTTCACGAAAGAGCAAGGAAAACGCCCGCCTGGCGCCGATTACACGGACCGCCATATAATGCTTATTCAGCACAAGCACGCTGCAGTCCAGCCCCGATTTATGCTCGCCAACAATCATAATCTCAACTCAATCGTCAATTATACTGACTATCTTATTACATAGCAGGAAGTCCTATAATTTGCAAGCAAAAACTTTGCGACCGGGGTATAAAGTGAATGGTAAGCGCCAGGAACTACCCAACCGACACGGCAGATTTGCGACCGACCTGCCAAGACCACCGCCTCATACACTATACCCCTACCCATTGGCAAGACAAAAAACTGGGATTTTTAAGGTGGATTTGTCGCCGGCTGTTAAGGCCGTGGGGACGGAGGGAGCCCGAAGGGCGACCGGAGTGCCAACGGCTACGCCGTACACCTCGGCTGGGGTGCTGTAGCCCAGCGCCTGGTGCAATCTACGATTATTATAAAGCTCAAAATA